>SKXG01000067.1 GCA_007128525.1 Pseudomonadales bacterium
CATGACCCCAGAGCTGAAAGCCCGATTGGCCAGTGTGTTCGGCAACGCAATCCGCGCTGCAGTGCCTGTGCCTGGTGGCGACATCAATAGCGCTTTCCGGGTAACGCTCGCCGATCAGCGGCAGCTCTTCGTGAAATCCCATGCCGGCCCGCCGCCGGGTTTTTACAGCGCAGAAGCCGAAGGACTGCGCTGGCTGGCTGAAGCGAATGTGTTGACGGTGCCGAAGGTGCTCAGCGTTGCAGATGACGAGCCTGCGTATTTGGCGCTGCGTTTCATAGACAGCGCCGCCCGCTGTGCAGACTTCGATGTTCGCCTGGGGCGTGGACTCGCAGCATTGCATCAGTCACTAGGCAGGTCGGAATCGGCGTTCGGGCTTGATCGCGCCAACTACATCGGCGTATTGCCCCAAGACAACACACCGATGCCAGACTGGCCATCATTTTATGCGCAGCGACGCCTGCTGCCACAGCTGCAACTGGCCGTGCAGTCGGGTTTGGTCGATCATCGAATGCGCCGTGAATTTGATCGCTTGTTGTCGTCCATAGAGCAATTGGCCGGGCCGACAGAGCCGCCTGCACGTTTACATGGAGACCTTTGGCGCGGCAACCTGATGGTCGATCAGGCTGGTTTGCCGTGTTTGATCGATCCTGCCGTGTACGCCGGTCATCGAGAGATGGACCTGGCCATGATGCAGTTGTTTGGTGGCTTCAGTGCGGCTGTATTTGACGCGTACGATCAAGTCTGGCCACGCACTGCAGGCCATCAACGTCGGGTGGCGCTCTATCAATTGTATCCATTGCTGGTGCACGTGAATCTGTTCGGCGCTGGTTACCTGGCAGCAGTTGAGCGCGCCTTGACTCAGGCACTCAGTCGAGACTGAATCACACTTCGACGGTCCAGCTACTCGGCTGGATGTGGCGTCCAGAGCACACCTGTCAACGCGTCAGTCTCACGGTTGAAGCCCAGGAACACATAGCCATGGCGCGCGCCTATCGGATAATAGCGATAGGCGTCGAGCGGACCATGGATGCGTCGCCAATCCAGCGTATGCAGTGGCTGTTGGTCGAAGCGCTTGAGTAAATCGAGATCGAAAGCGTCCTGGCGAAAGCTGTCATCGGCGGTGAAGGGTTCATAGGCTTGCGTGAGCAGCCGAAGTGGTGTGCCGGACTGCATCGCGGCCAACCTGAGCTCTGATTGCGCTTCATAGTCTTCTGGAATGGCAACCTGTATCCAGGGTGGTCCGCTATTTCGGTTTGCGCCGACCTCGTACAGCGCCGGCACCTCCAGCCCTGCCTGCCGATAATCCGAGCCGCTCATGCTGAAAAACGCGCCATCCACATACACCAGCGCCAGCGGCCGCTCCAGATACACCAGCGTCATGCCCGCCGTAAAAGCCAGCGCCTGAATCACTGCGAGCACGCCAAGGTCGAACTTCAGCCCCGGCTTGCCCGCTTTGAACACCACGTAAGTCAGCAGCGGGCCCAACACCAGGTCCGCCAGTATGATCAGCCGCAGCCCCTGCCAGCCACCGTCAATCCAGAAGAAAAAGTCCGGATACCACCACAGCCGGATCAGCAACCAGGCGAGGCCGAACAGCAGCAGGCTGATGCCCAGCCTGATCAGCGCGGCTTGAATTCTGCCGATGTGGGGAAGCTGCATAAGGGGGCTGGCACTGAGGTGAATGAAAGGGCTGGCAAGCGCTATCGAATGGTGTCGGACTTCAGTCGATGAACCGCATCGACAAATCTATCGGCCGCACCTGCTTGGTCAACTCACCCACCGAAATATAGTCGACACCGGTCTCGGCGATCGTGCGCAGGCTCTCGAAACTGACGCCGCCCGAGGCCTCGATCTTGATACCGCTGCCGCCCACAGTCTGCATGGCGTCACGCATGGCGTTTGGGGTGAAATTGTCGAGCATGATGATGTCAGCCTTGCTGGCCATGGCTTCGCGGAGCTGATCCATGGACTCAACTTCCACTTCCACCGTCTTGCCGGGCGCCAGTGCCCGAGCCTGCTCGACAGCGCGAGTGATCGAACCGGCGGCCGCAATGTGGTTTTCCTTGATCAGAAAGGCGTCGTACAAACCGATCCGGTGGTTCTGGCAGCCGCCGCAGCGCACTGCGTATTTCTGGGCGAGGCGCTGGCCAGGGATGGTCTTGCGGGTGTCCAGAATGGTGACCGGCAGGTCGGCCACTTGGTCGGCATAGGCGCGGGCGATGGTGGCGGTGCCGGAAAGGAGCTGCAGGAAATTCAGCATGGTGCGTTCTGCGGTCAGCAGGCTGGCGGCGGGGCCCTCCAGCTCGACCAGAGTCTGGTTGGCGCTGACCCGGTCGCCATCCTGGACCTGCCAGTCCAGCTTCAGCGCCGGATCGACCTGGCGGCAGGTCTCATCCGCCCAGGCGCGTCCGCAGAACAGCGCATCGTCGCGCGTAATGACGCGCGCGCGTGCCCAGGATGTTGGAGCCACCAGCCCAGCGCTGAGGTCGCCATCGCCGACATCTTCCTTGAGCGCGGCTTGTACGTTGGCAGCGATGGCTTCCGGTAGTATCTGATCCAGGTTCATGCGGACTCCGGCGATCGGGGAAGTCGCATCTTAACTGGTCCGGCCGCGTGCAGGGAAACCGGTATCCGGGTACGGCGCTTCGGTCCCGGGCAGGTCGGGATTGCCTGCGCTCTCTGGATTCGCGAGGATGGTTGTATGCTCGACACTCTGCAATTAAGCGGTGACCACTGGCTCGAAGACATCTGTCACCAGCCGTCACCGAACTGCAATGACCGTCCGCCAGCCGGGGACGTGACCCTGATCGTCATTCACAACATCAGCCTGCCGCCCGGAGAATTTGGCACCGGTCATATCCAGGCGTTGTTCTGCAACCAGCTGGACTGTGGCGCACACCCGACGCTCGCTGACTTGGAAGGTGTGCGGGTTTCTGCGCACCTGCTGATTGAGCGGGACGGCCGAATGACCCAGTTTGTACCCTTCGATCGGCGCGCCTGGCATGCCGGCGTGTCCAGCTATCGTGGTTGTGCTGGATGCAACGATTACAGCATCGGCATTGAACTAGAAGGCACGGATGAACTCCCTTATACCGAGGCGCAGTATCAGTCGCTGTCGCAGGTGACGCGTTGCCTGCTGCAGACGTATCCGCGCCTTTCACTGGGGGCGATCGTCGGCCATGATGAGATTGCGCCGGGACGCAAAACAGATCCCGGTCGAGCGTTTGACTGGCAGCGTTACCTGCGCGCCTTATACTGAAAGACGCGGGCGCGCGTTGACCGGGCCCTGGGCGCGGCTGGCCGGCACAGTGGCAGTCAGGCCGGTAGAGAGGCAGTCTGGAGAGGAGCAGCATGAGCAAATCAGCCAATCCGATCGACAGCAACCCGGAAGAAACCATCGAGTGGCTGGAGGCACTTGAGTCACTGCTCAAGCATCAGGGCACCAAGCGTGCCAACTACGTCCTCGAGCGGTTGTCTGCCCGGATGTCGGAGACCGGCGCCAGGTTGCCCTATACCATCACCACCCCGTACCGGAACAGCATTCCGCCGGACCGTGAAGCCGGCATGCCGGGCGATCTGTTCCTGGAGCGGCGCATTCGCTCGTTGATCCGCTGGAATGCCATGGCGATGGTGGTGCGCGCCAACCAGCGCGGTGAGGAGCTTGGCGGCCACATTGCAACCTTTGCGTCGGCGGCAACGCTTTACGACATCGGCTTCAATTACTTTTTCCGTGGGCCCAGCAAAGAGCATCCTGGTGATCTGGTGTATTTTCAGGGGCACAGCGCCCCGGGGATCTATGCCCGTTCGTTTC
>SKXG01000194.1 GCA_007128525.1 Pseudomonadales bacterium
CGGCGCATAATGCAGCGGCTGGCGATTGAGCCAGACCTTGCCGTCTTGCACCGCGATTCGGTCGCCAGGCACGCCCAGCACCCGCTTAACGTAGCGCCGCCCGTCGCCGGGTGCGGTGAAGGTCACCAGCTCGCCGCGCTCTGGCTGATTCCAGCGTAGCGGGCTGTTGGTTACGAACGGCAGGTTCAGGTTGTAGGCGAGCTTGTTGACCAGAATCCGGTCTCCGGGCTCAATGTTGGGCAACATGCTGCCAGAAGGCACATAGTGCCAGTCCAGAACCAGCGCGCGCAGCAACAGAACCACCAGCACGGCGGTCAGGAGCCGCAACCAGAAGCCGCGTCTGCCGGCGGATTCCGGCGCAGGTGCCGCCATGGCAGTGCGCGCCATGTCAGCGCCAGATCAGCTTCAGCATCTGGCTCAGTCGGGGTGGCTGGCCGCTGGTCAGAATGCCGGTTGAGAATATTTTCGCCGCCAGTCGCAGCGCGAAGTAGATCGAGATCACCAGCAACAGCGTGGTCAGCACATAAGTGAGCATGCCGGGTGGGTGTGCCGCCCGGTTCATCATGGCAAATGGGGTGAACGGAGGAATCCACGACAGCACCTGTGCCAGGGTGCCAGATGGGTCGCGGGCAATCGGAAACATCAGCAGCAGCGGCAGTATCAGCACGGCCTGAGCCGGAAAAATCAGTGTCTGCGCCTCTTTCAGATTGTTGGCAAAAGAGCCTATGCCAGACAGCAGCGCGGCATAGAACAGAAAGCCAAGTATGAAGTACACAATGAAGGAGCCCAGATAAGTCGGATTGAAAAGGATGCCGACCAGGTCAGTACCGAACAGGCCCATCCAGCCCCCTGGAATCAGTGACAGCAGCAGGGCCAGCATCAGGATCCAACCGCCGACGATGCTGATGCCGGTCATGGCGATGCCCAGGATCTTGCCGCCAAGAAGCTCAGCCGCACTGATCGAGGACAGCAGCACCTCGATCAGCTTGTTGGACTTTTCATCAATGGTGCTGGTCACCAGCATCTGACTGACCGAGAAAATGGCGATCCACAGGAAATAGACGAAGGCCACTGGTGCCCACTGGGTCAGCATGTCGCCAATGCCGGCTTCATCTTCCAGGCCTTCCGGGGTCAGTCGAAGGGCCTGGAACTGAGTGGGTTGCAGTATCCAGTCGATCATGTCGGCCGGTACGTTCTGCTCCTTGATACGTTCTTCGCGCAGCAGCCGGTCGACCTGGCGATTGAACCACTCCTGAACCTCGACACTGGTCAGGTTGCGGCTGACATAGGCTGCGCCGGACGCGTCAGCCACCGGATCCGGCGGAATGACGAAATAACCTCGAATGCGTTCCTGCTGGAGCAGGCCGTTCAATGCGGCGCGACTGGCGCCGGGTGTGTGCAGATACCGGTAGCGGCGTAACGAGACATCCGGAACCAGTGCAGCCACGGCATCCGGGTTGCGGATGTACCAGGCCACCAGCGCTTCGGTTGCGGTATCCGGTTCGATGATGGTCAGTGAGTCGCGCATCAGGCTGCTGATGAGTCTGGCAATGTCGCTGGCAGCCTGTTGGCGCTGCTCCGGTTCCATGGCCTGCATCTGCGCATCGAACAGCTGCAGAAATTCAGGCACGGCTGCGTAGCGCTCGTCGTCTGCGCGCAATTTATCGAGTCGGCTGAGCAGACGGCTGATGTCCGTTTCAACGATCTGCTGATGCACGGCGGGGAAGGTCCATCCGGACTGATCCAGCACAGCATAGTGCACGGGTCCTTCACGCTGCTGGACGATCAGCGGAATGCTGAAGGCAATGGCAAAGAACACGGGGAGGCCAAACAGGCTGATCCAGAAGCCCTTGGTCCGGGCATTTTCGAGCAGCTCCCGCATGGCGACCAGAGCGACGTTGCGCCAGCGCAGTTCCATCAAATCTGCTCCTCGATGTTTGCGTTGGCGTCTGCGTCGCCATTGGGTGCGTCCTGCACGGCGCGCACAAAGATCTCGTGCAGCGATGACTCGCGCGTATCAAAGCGGCGGATGCGCAACTTGTCGACCAGGATCTGCAGCAGTTGCTGCGGATCTGTACCTGGTGCCAGCGTCAACTCAGCCGTTTGACCGGCATCGTTCAGGCGTTCAATGCCAGGCAGCTCGTGCAGGATGCTGCTGTCACCCTCATAGTCGATGGTCAGGCTGCGGCCGGCGCTGCGCCTGATTTCACCTGTTGGACCTTCCAGCACTTTGGCGCCGTGATTGATCAGAACCAGCCGGTCACAGACCTGTTCCGCCTGTTCCATGATGTGTGTGGAGAAGATCAGCGAGCGACCTTGCTTCTTCAGGTCGAGCATGGTGTTGCGTACCAACTCGATATTGACGGGGTCCAGCCCGGAGAAGGGTTCGTCCAGGATAACCAGTTCAGGTTCGTGAATCAGTGTCGACAGGATCTGCACCTTCTGACTCATACCCTTGGACAGGGCTTCGCAGCGAGACTTCAGCCACTTGCCCAACCCGTATGCTTCCAGCATGGTGCGGGCACGCTGCCTGGCATCGCGGCGAGACAGACCTTTGAGCTGTCCGAAGTAGGCAACCAGCTCCAGCACAGGCATTTTTTTGTACAGGCCTTTCTCTTCCGGCAGATAGCCGATGCGCTGTTTGATCCGCGTCGGGTCGGTTTCGCCAAGCACCCGAATTTCGCCGCTGTCCGCACGCAGGATACCGACCAGGATGCGCAGGCTGGTGCTCTTGCCGGCCCCGTTCGGGCCCAGAAAGCCGTAGATGCAGCCGCTTGGAATCGTCAGGCTCAGCCCGTGCAATGCCTGGACGTTGGCATACGCCTTGCGGATGTTCTCAAACTCAACGACAGCAGCCGTCATGACAGGGCCGACATCTCAGTGCTGATGGCCGTGCTGTTTCATGGCTTCGAGCTGGGCCTCGGTCGCGGGCTTCTGGTACTGCGCCTTCCAGTTTTCATAAGGCATGCCGTACACCCATTCGCGGCAGCTTTCGTAGTCGAGATTCAGTCCCTGATCCGAAGCCGCAGCGTCAAGCCATTTGGACAGGCAGTTGCGGCAAAAGCCGGCCAGATTCATCAGGTCGATGTTCTGCACGTCCTTGCGTTCATCCAGGTGCTGGAGCAGTCGCCGGAAGGCGGCTGCCTCGAGCGCCTGTCGCTGTGCGTCTGTCAGGTCGTTCATGCCTTGTCTCCATCAACAGCAGTGGGAAATTCGGTTTGCGTTTATTCAGTCCTGCCTGCGCAGGAACACCCAGTTATCGTCGCTGGATTGTTCCGCACTGTAGCGGTAGCCGTCCAGGTCGAACGCCTGCAGTGCTTTGACCGACTTTATCCTGTTTTCAATGATGTATCTGGCCATCAGGCCGCGCGCCTTCTTGGCATGGAAGCTGATGAACTTGTACTGACCGTTTTTCCAGTCTCTGAACGTCGGCGTGACAACGCGGCCGTCGATGTCGTCGAGCTGCAGAGCCTTGGCATACTCGTTGGAGGCCAGGTTAACCAGCACGCGCGGTCGATGGCCGGCGAGGTCTTTGTTCAGGTTGTGCGTCAGCCGTTCACCCCAAAATGCATAGAGGTTCTGACCGCAGTCGTTGTCGAGCGCGGTACCCATCTCCAGGCGATAGGGCTGGATCAGGTCCAGGGGCTTGAGCAACCCGTACAGGCCGGAAAGGATTCGAATATGGTCCTGTGCCCAGCTCAGATCCTTGGGCGACAGCGTCCAGGCCTGCAGACCCTGGTAGACATCGCCTTTGAAGGCCAGTGCAGCCTGCTTGGCGTTGGTCCGGTCAACGGGCGTTTGCCATTCCGC
>SKXG01000020.1 GCA_007128525.1 Pseudomonadales bacterium
CCGCCGAGGGTGACTGGGAGAGCTGGTGCCAGTTCTTTCTGGCCGCCATTGAGAATCAGGCCATACGCAACCTGGAAGTGGCGCAGGACATCCGCGACTTCTACGAAGAAATGAAGGTGCGTTTTGCTGAGTTGCTGTCTTCCAAGTATGCGGTTGCCGCCCTGGATTATTTGTTTACCTCGCCGGTGTTCAGTAACAGCCGCTTTACCCGCCAGGCCGGCATTCCGCCACAGACCGCCGCCCGGTTTACCCGTGTGCTGTTGCAGGAGGGCCTGCTGCAAACCGTTCGCGAAGCGTCTGGGCGGCGTTCGGCCATATACCGCTTCGAGCCGCTGATGCAGCGGGTCAGGGTGTAAGGGCTAAAAGGCTTACGATCGCTGCCCTTCCGCGCACATCGCCGCCTGCGTTTCATTAACAGCGTCCAGGAACACCTGCAGCGCGTTGTTGTGGTATTGCGGCACCTCGCGCGTAATCAAGCTGATTTCTGAGGAGCGTGTGAAGTACTTCGGCAGCAGCGCAACCATCTGACCCCGCTCAATCCAGGAGGCCGCATAATGATGCGGCAAAAAGCCAATCAGCCCGCCATGCAACACGAGTAAAGCGGCGGCCTCGACATTGGTGACTGACGCGGTGACTGTTTCATCTTCCGCATGCAGGAAGGGAAACTCCTGCTGCGGCATAAAGGTTCGCACCACTTTGCCAGCCTTCGGGATCTGCTCACAGAGTGCCCGTGCGTCGCTGATGCGCGCCAGGGGATGCGTAGGGCCACACACCAGAACGTCTCGCTCACTGTAGAGCTTTTGATAGCACAGGCCACTGCGGGGGCGGCCAAAGATGCCTATGGCAGCATCAAGTTCGCCAGCCAGCACCTGAGCTTCCATTTCCTGCGGTGACAGCACAGACACGCTGGTGTGCACGCTGTTCTCCGGGTAGGTAAAGAAGCGGCTCAGCGCCGGCCCCAGGGGGGAGCCCTCATCGGTGATCATGTTGTCGATCAACCCAAGCCGCAGATGACCGCTGAGCCCTTCGCGCAACTCCAGCGCCTGAGTCTCCAGCGCATGCAGCGACTGGAAGAACGCCTGCACCTGCAAATGGAAGGCGGCGCCACGCTCCGTGAGACGAAAGCCTGCACGGCCCCGCTCACACAGCTTAAAGCCCAGCCGTGATTCCAGTTGTGCCATGTGGTTGCTAATGGTTGAGGGGCTGACGTTCAGCACAGCCTGTGCGTTGGTAAAGCCACCCGAATCAGCAACGGCACGAAAAACCCGCAGGAGCCGAAGATCAATGTCAGTGGTATGCATGGCGCACACTGCCCTGGCCAGCGAAGACGCCATAAGAAGGACGTCGGCACGGCCCGTGAGCAGAAACCTCTAAGAAGGCAATTTCCACATTGACTGCAAGACTCATGCCTTACGTCGGATGTGCTGCGCGTTGGCGCCCAGTGAACGGAAAGCGTGCATTGCCGCGCATTCGCGCTCCCGATTAGGGCGATTTTGGTGCAAGTGCAGCCCGGGCGCACCGGGACAAGGCATGCCCGATGCTGCTGCGCTGGTGGTGAAACTGAACATTCAATCACCGCTATTTTTCTTCCTCCGGGGCCGCTCTATGTTCGCGTTCATACCAATTGAGTGACGCAACGGGACAGGTTGGGCATGGCGGCAATGCCAGACAATACACACTCGACAGACTCGGGACGCCAGCGCACGCAGCGCCGGCGCGCCCGGCTGTTCGCGTTGCGCTCCCCTATCCCCCACTCGGTTTCCCTGTCTGTCACCATCGGTCTGTTTCTGAGCCTCTTCGGTCTGTGGGCGCTGGCGTCTTACGGCGAATGGGTCCGACCCGTGTTTCTGCCAACGCCAACGGGTGTACTGCAGCGCGCGGTCACGCTCTACCAGCAGGAAATACTGGTCCGGGATTTGTGGATCTCGAACGTCAGAGTGTTCAGCGGCTTTCTGATGGCCGTTGTGGTGGCGATACCACTCGGCATGCTCGCCGGAAACATGCGGATTTTCTCCGCTGCGATCGACCCGTTCATGGGGTTTCTGCGCTACATGCCGGTACCAGCGTTTATCCCGCTGCTGGTTCTGTATGCCGGCATTGATGAGTTGCCCAAGATCCTGCTGATCTTTATCGGCACCGTCGTGCAAATGACGATCATGGTTGGCGACGTCACCCGGCAGGTACAGGCAGACTTGATTCGGGCCGCGATGGTTCTTGGCGCCAATGGCCGGGAGATCTTCCGCAAGGTGATCTGGAAGGGTTCCCTGCCCGGCATCGTCGACACCCTGCGCATCAATCTGGGGTTTGCATGGACTTACCTTGTGGTTGCCGAACTGGTGGCTGCAGATGAGGGCATGGGTTTTCGCATCCTGCGCTCTCAGCGGTTCATGCAAACAGACACGATCTTCCTTTACATCCTGCTGATCGGCCTGCTCGGGATCATCTTCGATTTCCTCTTTCGGCGGTTCCACCGCTGGGCATTCCCCTGGTCGCAGGAGGGCCTTCGCAAATGAGTGCCTTTCGACTCGAAGCAACGGATCTCACCCGCACGTTTGAGTCTGGCAGCCAGGCCGTTGTCGCCCTGCAATCGATGACGCTGCAGGTCGGTGCGGCTCAGGTGGTCTGCCTGGTTGGGCCATCCGGCTGCGGCAAGTCCACCTTTTTGTCGCTCGCCGCCGGACTGGACGAGCCAACGCAGGGTTCGCTTTATATCGACGGTGTTGCGATCGAAGGTCCCGGTGCCGATCGGGGCATGGTGTTTCAGAAAGACTGCCTGTTTCCGTGGCTGAGCGTGCGCGACAACGTGCGCTTTGGGTTGGGGCTGCTGGAGACCCGCCGGTCACATGGCGCCTCCATGCGCCGACTCCGGGAACACTGCGATGAGCTGCTCGATCGCGTTGGGCTCTGGCCGTTCCGTGACAGTTACCCAAGCCAGTTGTCCGGTGGTATGCGCCAACGCGCCGGCATTGTCCGCGCCCTGGCAACGCGGCCGGCTGTGCTGCTGATGGACGAACCTTTCGGTGCGCTCGATGCGCAGACGCGCGAGGACATGCAGATCCTGCTGCTTGAGCTATGTCGTGAGCAGGCCACAACGGTGATCTTCGTGACGCATGATGTCGAGGAAGCGGTGTTTCTGGGCGACCGCGTGCTGGTGATGAAGCCGCGGCCGGGCCGTGTGGTCGCAGATGTGGCTGTCAACCTGCCGGCATCCAGAGACCGCCACACCAAGTTGCAACAGGACTTTCAGGCCATTCGCGGTGAGGTGCTTGACCACCTGTATCAGGTGATGTCGAACGCCGAACCAAGTGGCTAAAACCAAGGAGGCAAGACGAATGAAAACGCTACTTTTCGCAGGCATCGTCCTGATGGCGAGTGTGCTGCCAAGGATCGCCGAGGCAGACGCGCTACGCGTTGGCTATAACCAGTGGGCGGGCTTTGCGCCCGTCTTCATTGCGGCCGACAAAGGTTACTTTGATGAGGTTGGCCTTGAAGTCGACCTGCGCGCCTTTCCCGGGCCGGCTGACAGCATTCCCCCGCTGGTGGCGGGTCATCTGGATGTCTCGCTCACCACACCCGATGCCGTCATTCCCATCAACAGAAATGGTATTGAGGTGCTGGCCGTGATGGTGATGGACGCCTCTCATGGGGGCGACGGCATCATTGCCAAGGACGACATTCAATCGCTGTCCGATCTGGCCGGGAAACGCATTGGCGTTACCGAAGGTGAAGTGAATCACCTGCTTTTGATGCTGGCGCTCGACAGCGTCGGCCTCGGTGGATCGGACATCCGCATCGCCAACATGAACGCC
>SKXG01000117.1 GCA_007128525.1 Pseudomonadales bacterium
GACGTGGGGAATGACCTGAACCGTCCCGCCAAGGTAATCGCCGCGGCGCTCCTTGCGTATCACTTCGGCATAGATGCTGCCCGTTGTGAAGTTGTTGCGGCGGGACATCCGCTCGCGCAGAAAGCGCTCGTAATGGCCAAGGTCGAGATCGGTCTCTGCACCATCAGCGGTCACAAAGACTTCACCGTGCTGAAACGGGCTCATGGTCCCGGGATCCACATTGATGTAGGGATCCATCTTGACGATATTGACCTTTAGGTCCCGTGCTTCAAGCACGGCGGAGAGCGATGCAGTCAGAATACCCTTGCCAAGCGAGGAGACCACACCGCCAGTAACGAAAATATAACCAGTCATTGAAGAGCCATCTTGAAGAGAAGGGGTGTCCGGCGCGTAAACATCAACGCTCCGGTTAATACGCAAGATGGGATTGCACGTTAGCAAAAGCCCGGGGCAATCACAATGTGGCAGACCTAATCTTCGCGCGCTTTGTCCTGTGGCCGGACCTGCTGACCGGCTTTGGTAGAGGCGGAGCCAACTGCCGTCAGCGGCGTCCAGTGCACCAGCCAGCCCGGCTCACCCGTCTTGGCAGCAGCCCCGGCGGCGACAGCAATACCGGGCACCGCAACCAATTCCGCGCCATGGTACAGGCCAGGCCATGCCGGACGCAGCCACGGCGGCACCCGGGCAGCAGCCAACAGCGACTGCACCCGCCGCGATCCACCGTCCGGATGACGTTGCAGGCGTGTGTCCGCTGGTAGCGGCTGCACGCTCAGCTGTCGATGGCTGTCGGCCAGACCGGCGCCGACACACCGCTCAGCAGTCAAGGTGCCCGCCGGCACATTCAATTGCTGTGGCAACTGCCAATCAACTGGCCCCGGCCAGGGTTCGCAAGCGGCGGCGGGCACCAGCCAGACCCGCCCGTCATAGGCCTTCAGTGACAACCGCGCCGTCAGGGGATGCGAGGGCTGACGATCCGGTCCGGCGTCATGCAACTGCCGCCACAGTTCCGCCAGCCGCTGTTCGGGCCAACCATGCACGCCCAACTGCGCGAACCAATGCCGCAGTACTCGGACGGGTGCGAGCTGCTCACCCAGCCGGGCAATATCCATCGCCTGCCCGTCTTCGACCAGACACTGCTGCAGCTGAGTGTCCAACGCCTGCTGCAGCAACTTCGCATCCTCGGCCAGGTGTTGCAGCGCAGCATCCAGCGAGTCCCGGGCCTGCGGCCATCGCGCTTCCAGCAACGGCAACAGTCGGTGCCGGAGCTGATTCCGGTCCATGCGGGTGTCGCGGTTGCTGAGGTCGGTAATCCAGTCCAGGTGCTGGCTCCGGGCATAGGCCAAAAGTGCAACCCGGTCCAGCTTCAGAAAAGGCCGGTGCAGGGTCCCGGCGGCCAGCGGACGCTGTACCGGCATACCGCGCAGGCCGTCCGCGCCCCCGCCCCGCGTCAGCAATCGCAGCAGCAGGGTTTCGAGTTGATCATCACGATGATGGCCCAGCAGCAGCAGATCGCCATCAGCCAGCAGAGCGCTGAAGACCTGATAGCGCGCCTGTCGGGCACGTTGCTCAAGGCCAGCCCCAGCTGACAACGCAACGCGTTCGACCCGCAAAGGCAGTTTCAGTCGCTCACAGACCGCAGCACAATGGGCTTGCCAGGCGTCGGCCTCGGCCTGCAGCCCGTGATGAACGTGGATGGCATGCAGTCGACCTTGCGCCAGGCCGGTTCGAGCAACGGCCTGCAGCAGGGCGCTGGAGTCCAGACCGCCGCTGAATGCCACCCAGATACGCCGGGCATGCCGACCGTATTGGGTCAGAACGTCGGCCACGGCCTGCTCTGGCGCGGGCACTGGCCCGGGATCTGAGGCAGCGGACACGGAATCCAGGCCCTCAGGCGCTGGCCGCCACGGGCCGGCCTTTGTAGGCGAGACGCACAGCCGGCGCGCCGAACTCCGCGCGCAGGGCACCAAGCAGCTCATCGCTGGGGGATACCCGCCAGCGCGGTCCCAGGGACAACCGCGCCTGCGCGTCACAACCCCGATACAGGATGGACACCGCACAGCCGCCCTTGCAGTGCGGCTGCAGCAACTGTTGCAGCCGCTGCGGGAAGTCTTCATGCAGCTGTTCCCCGGCGACGCAGATCTCCAGACCATCGGCGAAACGTTGCCGGGCCTCATCAATGGTCAGGATCTGGTCGACGCGGACCTTGCAGGTATCTGCGTACTCATCCTTTTGCACCTCCCCTTCCACCACCAGGACAGCGTCCTTGTGCAGCTTGGTCTTGTGCTGTTCGAAAGCCTCACCGAAAACCGCCAATTCGGTACGACCACTGCGGTCATCGAGCACGCAAAAGGCCATGTCGCCGCGCCGTCCGCGCATGACCCGGACCGACACCACCAGCCCGGCCACGAGCTGCTTGCCTTTGTCCGGGCGCAGTTCCGCGATCGGTCTGGGACAGAAGGCGCGCAGCTCCAGCAGGTAGTCATCAATCGGGTGCCCGGTCAGAAACAGCCCCAGCGTATCTTTCTCCGCCTCCAGGCGCTCACGGCGGGTCATCGGCACGATTCTGGCGCCCGGCGACTCCGGTGCCGGCCGCTCCGGCGCCGCCGGCCCACCAAACAGGTCCACCATGCCGGATTCGGCATCACGCGCCACCTGCTCGGCACTTTGCATGCTGGCCGGCAACTGCGCGAGCAACCGTGCGCGGACATGGTCCACATCTTCGTCGGTCAGGGCGAGGCAATCCATGGCACCGCTGCGGATCAGCGCTTCCACCACCCGCTTGTTGGCGCGCCGGCTGTCGATGCGCAGGCAGAAGTCTGTCAGGTCGCGAAATGGCCCCTGCGCCTCGCGCGACGCCACAATGGCTGCCACCGGACCCTCGCCAACGCCCTTCACGGCACCCAGACCATAAATGACCCGGTCGGCGTCGGCCGTGAAACGATATCCACTTAAGTTGATGTTTGGCGTCTCAAGCGTCAGGCCCATACTGCGGACCTCATCGACAAAGACCACCACCTTGTCTGTGTTCTGCATGTCCGCCGACATCACGGCAGCCATAAACTCTGCCGGATAGTGTGCCTTGAGCCACGCGGTCTGATAGGAAACCAATGCATAGGCCGCAGAGTGCGACTTGTTGAAGGCATAACCGGCAAACACTTCCATCTGGTCGAAAATGTGCTTGGCCAGCGCCGGGTCTACACCGCGCTCCAGGGCGCCGGCGTTGAACAGCTCACGCTGCTTGGCCATTTCTTCCGGCTTCTTCTTGCCCATGGCCCGGCGCAGCAGATCGGCCTGGCCCAGCGTGTAGCCGGCCAGCACCTGGGCAATCTGCATCACCTGTTCCTGATACAAAATGGTGCCGTAGGTGTTGCGCAACACAGGTTCCAGTTTCGGGTGCGCGTACTCGACCGCAGTACGGCCATGCTTGCGGTCGATGTACTCATCGGCCATCCCGGCCTGCAACGGCCCGGGACGGAACAGGGCGAGGATGGCGATCAGATCTTCAAACACATCCGGCTGCAAACGCCGGATCAGGTCTTTCATGCCACGCGACTCAAGCTGAAACACTGCCGTGGTGTCGGCACCGCGCAGCAGATCAAAAGTCCTGGCGTCATCCAGCGGCAGCATCTCGATGTCGAGCTCGGATTCACCGGCACTGAGGCGACGCCGGTTGATCGCCTGAACCGCCCAGTTGATGATGGTCAGCGTCTTCAGACCCAGAAAGTCGAACTTCACCAACCCAGCCAATTCCACATCATCTTTGTCGAACTGCGACACCAGGCCGCCACCGGATTCATCGACAAACA
>SKXG01000061.1 GCA_007128525.1 Pseudomonadales bacterium
CCATTCTGGGCGGCATGACCACGTTGATTGGTACGCCGCCCAATCTGATCGTTTCCGGCTTCCGCGCTGAGGCCACCGGCTCTTCCTTTGCAATGTTCGATTTCGCGCCCGTTGGCCTGGTCGTCGCTTTGCTCGGCGTGATCTTCATCAGCGTGATCGGCTGGCGCCTCGTACCATCCAGGCAGCGTTCCGATGCCTCCGACTTCGATACCGGCATGTATCTGACCGAGGCCCGGGTGACGGAGAAGTCCAAAGCCATCGGCAAGACACTTGGTGAGATCGAAGCCGCCATGGAGGAGGCCGATGCCCAGGTGGTCGGCATGATCCGCGACGAAATCCGGATTCCGGCGCCAAGCTCGCTGCGGAAGATCCGGGCTCACGACATCCTGGTCATCGAGGCTGAACCCAAATCACTGACGGCGGCCCTGTCAGCGCTGGAGCTGCGCCTGGAAGAGGACCGCCCCGAGGAACTCGGCGAAGACGACAACTCGGATACCGTCGGCAGCATGCCCTCCGCACCCAGCGTCATGCTGGATCCGGAAGGCGCGCCCGGTGCCAAGCGTGCGGTGCAGTCCGATGAGATCGTGCTGATGGAGCTGACCGTGCTGCCGGACTCGCAGCTGACAGGACGCTCAGCCATGGACATCCGGCTGCGCACGCGTTATGGCATCAACCTGCTCGCCATCTCTCGTCAGGGCCGGCGCTCGATGGCACGCCTGCGCTCGATGCAACTGCGCAGTGGTGACGTGCTGCTGATGCAGGGTCCGCCCGAGTTCCTGGCCGACTTCGCGCAGCAGATGGGCTGTGTGCCCCTGGCGGAACGCTCGTTGCGGCTGCCGAACAAGCGGGATGCCCTGCTGTCCTCGTTGATCATGGCCCTGGCTGTGGC
Organism: Pseudomonadales bacterium; assembly: GCA_007128525.1. GTDB lineage: Bacteria > Pseudomonadota > Gammaproteobacteria > Pseudomonadales > Azotimanducaceae > SKXG01. The sequence goes on from SKXG01000061.1 coordinate 890, forward strand.
GGGCGCGGCATTCGGGTTGGTCCCTGCCGCGGTTTCCTTTGCCGCCGGTGTCCTCGCCACCATGGCGCTGCGCGTGGTGCCGCCCCGGAAAATCTATGACGCTGTTGACTGGCCGGTGATCGTACTGCTTGCCGCGCTGATCCCGGTGGCAGGCGCCATGGCCACCACGGGTACTGCGGATCTGCTGGCAAAGTCGCTGCTCGAGAACGTCGCCCAGGGCAGTCCGGTCATTGCATTGATCCTGATACTTGTCGTGACCATGACGCTGTCAGATTTCATGAACAATGCGGCGACGGCAGCCGTGATGTGTCCGATTGCCATTGGCGCCGCCAGCCAGCTCGGCCTGAGCGCCGACCCCTTCCTGATGGCCGTCGCCGTGGGCGCTTCCTGCGCCTTTCTGACGCCCATCGGCCATCAGAACAACACCCTGATCCTGGGCCCGGGTGGCTTCAACTTTGGCGACTACTGGCGCCTGGGCCTGCCACTGGAAATTCTGGTGGTGGCCGTCAGCATTCCGATGATCCTGCTGGTCTGGCCGCTGTGAGAATCAGGCCCTGCATCGATCTGCGTAACGGCCGCGTCGTCCAGATCATCGGCGGGACGCTGAGCGATACCGATGCGGCCACGACGCAGACCAACTTCGAGTCAGAACTGGATGCCGCTGACTACGCCCGTCGCTATCGGGACGATGATCTGCCTGGGGGCCACGTCATCGCACTGGGACCCGGCAACGAGGCCGCAGCACTGCGCGCCCTACAGGCGTTTCCCGGCGGCATGCAGTATGGCGGCGGCGTCACACCGGACAATGCCTGGCGCTTTCTGGATGCCGGCGCCAGCCATGTGATCGTCACGTCCTATGTCTTTCAAGATGGTGCCCTGCAGCAAGATCGGCTCGACAGCCTGCTGCAGGCGGTGGGCGCACCGCGCCTGGTGCTGGACTTGAGCTGCCGCTGGCGTGACGGTGCCTTCTGGGTGGTGACGGATCGCTGGCAGAACTTCAGCAGTTTGCGCGTGGATCACGAGACGCTGGGGCGTCTCAGCGAGTTCTGCGCCGAGTTTCTGGTCCATGGGGTGGATGTCGAAGGCCGCCGACAAGGCATCATCGAACCCCTGGTTGAGCTGCTAGGCAAGCACGCCACCATTCCGGTGACATATGCCGGCGGCGTGCGCACACTCAGCGACCTGGACCGAGTCGAGCAACTCGGCCGGAGGCAGGTCGACTTGACCATCGGCAGCGCGCTGGATCTGTTCGGCGGTGATCTGCCGTACCAGCATGCCCTGCGCTGGCACCGCGATCGCAACCCATAACAGGCAACTTTCTTTTTTGGCGCCCGGCGCCCCACCACTATAGACTGTCCCCGCACTGACTAGGAGATCCGGCCATGCTCAACCGAGTTGCCCTCATCGTTCGCTATCGGGCGCCATTCGTCGCCTGGGTCAATGAAGTTGACGAGGACGGCATGGAGCTGAACCTCGAAGATGCCAATGACGACAATCAGGTTTACCTGCTCGACCCTGAAGATGCAGATGCGGTCGAAGAGTGGCTCGATCTGAATCATGAGCTGCTGTTTGAAAACGAGCTGGAGGCCTGGTGTGAGGATGAGGCGCTGTGGCCCGATTCACTCGACCGCGACACCTTCGATCAGTGGTTTGCCGTTGAGGTGCACTCAGTGATCTATGACGTCGGCTCCGGGCCGATCTTTGACGATGAAGATGACGAAGACGACGAGGATGAGGACGACTACGAGGACGACTGACACAGCGGCTGCTTGAATGCTGTACCGTCTGCTTGCCGACCTGGTGGTGCTGCTGCACTTCGGATTTATTGTGTTCGCTGTCGTTGGCGCGCTGCTGCTGTTGCGCTGGCCCTGGTTGATCTGGCTGCATCTGCCGGCTGCGCTTTGGGCCGCAACCATCGTGCTTTTTGGGTGGATTTGCCCTCTGACACCATTGGAGATCGCATTACGCGAGCTTGCAGGCCAGCAAGGCTACGACGGTAGCTTCATTGAGCGGTATATACTGATTTTGATTTATCCGCCCGGTCTGACCCGAAACGTGCAGATCCTGCTCGGCCTGGGCGTTGTGGTTCTCAATGTTGCACTTTATGCCTTGTGGTGGCGCCGCCGCAGAGCAGCTGGCAGCACCTACAACAAGCTCGCATCCAGGTATTCAACCGACAGATAGTCTTCAAACTGCCACAGGCGGACGAAGCGCTGCCGGCTGTCACCGTCGCCGCCCCAGATCACCAGATCGGAAACCCCATCCGGCATCTCGGCCTTGAGCTGCTCGAACCACTGCTGCGAAAGGTCGTCAGCCCAAGGCGGGCCATACCGCGCTTCCAACCTGTCACGCACCTCTCTTAGCCTGTCGGCATCCGGATGGAACTCCAGAACCAGCGCCAACCCCTCCGATTCAGCCGGAAACACAAAGCGCAGATCCGTGTCCGGCGAAAATCCGGCAGCTCCGACATCAGGCCCGCTCTGCGCGTCCAGTATCAGGTCACCGCCGTCGGACCGATAAACGTCCCCCGTTGTAACGGCCACGTCGTCCAGCCGAGACCGAACCTCATCCACCGACATGCCAAAGTGCAAAGTGCCGTAACCTTGCAGCGATGCGGCTGACGGGTTCGCGGCAACCACTTCAATAACACCACGCATGTCGCGATCTTCGTGTGGCCTGCAGTGATAGTGATAGGTGCCCGGCTCATTAAACTGATGCGCCCAGTACTCTTCCGGAAACAAGCGCGGTGAGGCCACATCCAGATCAGGGAAGTAGACATCATGGCTGGTTCGGCGCTCATGATTCTCCCAGCGTACGGTGGTGCCAACGGTGATCTGCAGCCGTTCGGGCTGATACTGGTAATCGACCATCTTGACGACTTCAGTTTCAGCACCAGCCTGCGCAGCCCA
>SKXG01000080.1 GCA_007128525.1 Pseudomonadales bacterium
GGCTCGGTGACATCGACCTTCTGGAAACGGCGACTCAACGCGCGGTCTTTCTCAAAGATGCCGCGATACTCCTGATAGGTCGTGGAGCCCATGCAACGCATCTCACCGGACGTCAACAACGGTTTCAGCAGGTTGGAGGCATCCATGACCCCGCCGGACGCGGCGCCGGCCCCGATAATGGTATGAATCTCGTCGATGAACAGGATTGAGTGCGGCTCTTTCTTCAGTTCCGCGAGCAGCATCTTGAAGCGTTTTTCGAAATCGCCTCGATATTTGGTCCCGGCCAGCAGTGCACCAAGGTCCAGCGCATAGACAGTGCTCTCGGCGACCACTTCCGGCACCTGGCCGTCGACGATACGCTTGGCCAGACCTTCGGCAATGGCAGTCTTGCCGACACCGGACTCGCCGACCAGCAACGGGTTGTTCTTGCGTCGCCGGCACAGCACCTGAATCACACGTTCCAGTTCGTGCTCTCGACCGACGAGCGGGTCAATGCGACCGTTTCGAGCCTGTTCATTCAGGTTTGTCGCGAATGCGTCGAGTGCACCTTTGGCACCCGGTTCACCACCACTGAGGGCTTCTTCTTCCTGCTCCTGAACACTCTCCGACTCACTGCTCTGCCCCATGACCTTGGAAATGCCATGGGCGATGTAGTTGACCACGTCGATGCGTGCAATGTTCTGCTGTTTCAGGAAGTAAACGGCCTGGCTTTCCTGCTCGCTGAAGATCGCAACGAGCACGTTGGCCCCAGTCACTTCCTTGCGGCCGGACGACTGGACATTGAACACAGCACGTTGCAGCACCCGCTGGAAGCCCAGTGTGGGCTGCGTCTCGCGGTCGCTGTCCCCCGCCGGTATCAGCGGCGTGGTGGACTCGATAAATTCCTGCAGATCCTTGCGCAGCTGGTCGAGGTTGGCGCCCACGGCCTTCAGAACGTCAACGGCCACGGCGTTGTCCAGCAACGCCAGCAGCAGGTGCTCAACGGTCATGAACTCGTGTCGCTTGGCTCTCGCGTCCTTGAAGGCAAGGTTCAGCGTGACTTCCAGATCTTTGCTTAACATAGCGCCCTTTTAGTCCGTCATTTCTACTTTAGACAGCAATGGGTGGTGATTGTCCTGCGCGTATTGATTGACCTGTTCGGACTTGGTCTCAGCAATATCGCGCGGGAAGATCCCGCACACTGCGCTTCCCGACGTATGCACAGTCAACATGATCTGTGTCGCTTTCTCGCGATTCATGTCGAAAAACAGTTCCAGAACATGAACCACGAACTCCATCGGGGTGTAATCGTCATTCATCAGAATGACCTTGTACATGGGCGGCCGCTTCAACCGGGGTTTGGCGGTTACCGTCTCAAGGCCCTGATCCTGATCATCGCCTGGGTTACCGCGCCGCCGGTCGGGCGGATCATCCTGTCCACTTAATCTTAGTAAAGAATCAGCCTTGAAGTTCACAATCTCCCAACACAATTTAATCCAGAGCCAGACATCAAGATCATAGCTTGAAGCACGGCCCCCTGTCTCGGGACCAGCATCCCAGTCCTTTGTCAGACGCTTGACTCCGGCAGGGTGAATGTGGAAAGTGTGGAAAGGCCGGAAAAAGCACTTGGGTATGGGGCCCATCAACCGGCTCCAAAGCCCGAGGCTTGGCGCAGACACAGAGACAGCCAATAGAGACTGTCCGAAGCTGCGCTTAGGGTGCGCCAAAGGGCGCCATTCGACGAGAGGGGAGGTAGTTCGCAATGCCAACAGGCAAAGTGAAGTGGTTTAACAATGCGAAGGGTTATGGCTTTATCCTGCCGGAAACCGGTGGTGAAGACCTTTTCGCGCACTATTCATCCATCCAGATGGACGGCTACAAGACTCTGAAAGCCGGTCAGTCTGTAGAGTTTGAACTCTTCCAGGGGCCTAAGGGCCTGCACGCCGTCAACATTCGCACCGAAGCCGCCAGCTCGGACAGTGACACCTCGTCACTGGATGACTCCGGGCAAGTGGCGTCATCGTCCTCCCCTGTCGCGGAGTCGCATTATCAGGATCCGGCAACTCCGGCTGCCAGGGAACGGGCGAAGGCACCAGGCGTGACAGCCGGACGTCCCGAGTACGAAACCAGCTGACTGGTTGTTCTGCACTCGGAACACGGCTGGCACGGCCAGCCAGCTGCTGCAGCGCCCCGGAACGGACCATTGTGGTCCGCCCTGGGCCTGTAGCTTCCCGACTCAGTCCATCCTGACTCAGTCCATATTGGCAATCAGCGCCTGGCCAAAGGCCGAGCACTTCACCTCATTGGCATCATCCATCAGCCGAGCAAAGTCATAGGTGACTGTCTTGCTGGCAATGGTCCGGTCCATCGCTGTGATCACCAGATCAGCGGCTTCGCGCCAGCCCATGTGACGCAGCATCATTTCGGCAGACAGGATCAATGAGCCCGGATTCACCTTGTCCTGACCGGCATATTTCGGTGCGGTACCGTGCGTGGCCTCAAAGAGCGCCACCGTATCACTGAGGTTGGCGCCGGGCGCGATGCCGATACCGCCTACCTGGGCCGCCAGCGCGTCCGACAAGTAATCACCGTTCAGGTTCATCGTGGCAATCACGCTGTACTCATCGGGTCGCGTCAGGACCTGCTGCAGCATGGCGTCGGCAATCACATCCTTGATGATGATGTCTTCACCACCGTTGGGGTTCTTCAGGACGTGCCACGGACCGCCATCAAGCGGTTTGGCGCCAAATTCGTCAACGGCCAGCTCGTAACCCCAGTCCTTAAAGGCACCTTCCGTGTACTTCATGATGTTGCCTTTGTGGACCAGCGTAACGGACGGGCAGCCCTCGTCGATCGCATACTGGATGGCACGGCGGATCAACCGCTTGCTGCCCTCTTCCGAGATCGGCTTGATACCGATGCCACAGTGTTCCGGGAAGCGGATCTTGGTGACCCCCATCTCGTCGCGCAGGAACTTCAGGACCTTCTCCGCCCCAGCGCTGTCGGCCTGCCACTCGACGCCGGCGTATATGTCTTCAGTGTTTTCCCGAAAGATGACCATATTGGTTTTGTTCGGATGCTTGACCGGGCTCGGGACGCCCTTGAACCAGCGCACCGGGCGCTGACAGACGTACAGATCCAGCTCCTGGCGCAGGGCGACGTTCAATGACCGAATGCCACCACCGACTGGCGTGGTCATCGGCCCTTTGATACCGACTTTGAATTCTTTCATGGCCTCCAGCGTCTCTGCCGGCAACCATTGGTCCTCACCATAAATTTCGAGGGACTTCTCACCGGAATAAATTTCCATCCAGTGCACCTGTTTCTTGCCCCCGTAGGCCTTCTTAACGGCCGCGTTGACCACATCCATCATGACCGGTGTGATGTCGACGCCGATGCCATCCCCTTCAATAAACGGAATAATGGGGTTGTCCGGCACGTGCAGCGTGCCGTCATCGTCGACGACCACTTTCGCACCGTTCTGGGGCACCTTGATGTGTTCATATCCCATGAAGCTCTCCCTCACCTGCTTGGATGTTTGGATAGATCTAGCATACCAGATTGCACGGCAGCTTCTGCCTGAACCGATCAAGACCTGGATGGAACCTTGACCTGGATAGAACCATGGCCACGCTGATTCTCTTCAACAAGCCGTACCGGGTGCTGTCACAGTTTCGCGACCCACAGGGTCGACGGACATTGGCCGACTTTATCACGCGTGCGGGCGTCTATCCGGCCGGACGGTTGGACTATGACTCAGAAGGACTGCTGCTGTTGACCGACGACGAGGGCACCTACGCGACGAACACCCGCGACA
>SKXG01000012.1 GCA_007128525.1 Pseudomonadales bacterium
CTCTATCAGGCGCTGGGCTTCAATGAAGTGGGCCGGCGGCCTGGATACTATCCGGCGCTGCGGGGGCGAGAAGACGCCCTGGTGCTGGCCATGCAGTGGAACATGGATTGGAGCGCGGCAGCGCCGGGCACTAGTCATGGGGCCGACAGTCGCGACTGAGCTGCGTATAATCGCGCCCTTTTCCTATACACGTCAGGACGTTTCATGTCGAAAGCACTCCGCGATGAGATCGCCCGCAGGCGGACCTTCGCTATCATTTCGCATCCGGATGCGGGCAAAACCACGGTCACCGAAAAGCTGCTGCTGCTTGGCAATGCCATTCAGCTGGCAGGCACCGTGAAGTCGCGCAAGAGTGACCGGCATGCGAAATCCGACTGGATGCAGATGGAAAAAGAGCGGGGCATCTCAGTGACGACGTCGGTGATGCAGTTCGACTACCGGGATGCCGTGGTCAATCTGCTGGATACGCCAGGGCACGAGGACTTTTCGGAGGACACCTATCGCACGCTGACCGCTGTGGACTCGGCACTGATGGTGATCGACGGTGCCAAGGGCGTGGAGCCTCGCACCATCAAACTGATGGAGGTCTGTCGCCTTCGCGACACCCCCATTATGACCTTCATCAACAAGCTCGACCGGGAAAACCGTGACCCGATGGAGCTGCTGGATGAGATCGAGCGCATTCTCGAAATCGAGTGCGCACCAGTCACCTGGCCGCTGGGCATGGGGCGCGGGTTTCGCGGCGTCTACAACCTGCTGGAAGATCGCATCTACTGCTATGTCCAGGGCAAAGGGGACCGACTGTATCCGTATCCAACGATCGACGGGCTCGATTCTGATGAAGCGCGTACCCTGCTGGGATCTGACTATCAGTCCTTCTGCGATGAGATCGAACTGGTGCAGGGCGCCAGTCACGAGTTCGATCCCCAGGCCTACCTGGCAGGCCGGCAGACGCCGGTGTTTTTTGGTACCGCGCTGGGCAATTTCGGTCTGACTTATTTGATGGACAGTTTCGTCCAGCATGCGCCGCCCCCGCAGGCCCGTGAGGCCGACACCCGGAAAATTGCGGCCGATGAAGACAGCTTCAGCGGTTTCGTCTTCAAGATTCAGGCAAATATGGACCCCAAGCACCGGGATCGCATCGCCTTCCTGCGTATCTGCTCGGGAACCTTTCAAAATGGCATGAAAATGCGTCAGGTGCGCACTGGCAAGGATCTGAAGATCACGGATGCCGTCACTTTCATGGCCGGTGACCGGGTACAGGCGGATCAGGCCTGGTCTGGCGACATCATCGGTCTGCACAATCATGGTGCGATACAGATCGGTGACACCTTCACCAGTGGCGAGACCTTTCGCTTCAAGGGCATCCCTAATTTTGCCCCAGAGCTGTTCCGGCGCGTCCGGGTGCGGGATCCGATCAAGTCCAAGCAGCTCGAAAAAGGCATCACGCAGTTGTCGGAAGAGGGCGCCACCCAGGTCTTCAAACCGTTGACCCGCAATGAGCTGATCGTCGGCGCCGTGGGTGTGCTGCAGTTCGATCTGGTCGCTTTCCGGCTGCAGGATGAGTACAAGGCAGACTGTCTGTACGAGCCGGCCAGCGTGTTCACGGCGCGTTGGGTCAGCAGTGATAACCCGAAGAAGCTGGCCGAGTTTCAGGCTCGCCACGAGGAAAATCTGGCGTTGGACGGCGGCGGCCATCTGGCCTATCTGGCGCCAAGCCGAGCCAACCTGATGCTGGTGCAGGAGCGCTGGCCGGACATCGAATTTTCAGCAACACGCGAGCACTGATCGACGGCCATCAGGGCGAGACCGCTGGCCTGAACGGCTGTTCAGGCCCATATTGTCGCACCATTGCGTCAAATTGGTGCCAAATTGTGGTCAATGCCCTGACAGGGGCGAAAAAATTCGATTCAATGGGCTTGCGGAGATAAGACGTAACGTTAACGGGACGTGACGGACTGGGTTTGTACTAGACTCCTTCATATCGCGCCTGACCAATCGGGCTGTCCAGTCACCCAGTGCTGACCGGGGAACGGATCCACATGAGTTCAATTCTTGTCGTCGATGATGACCTTCAGGTCCTGGAAGTGGTCAGCGAGATGCTGCGCCTGGAAGGGCATGAGGTCACCACGGCGGTCAATGGCCGGGAAGCGGTCAGCAAGTTCAAGGCGGGCAGCTTTGATCTGGTCATCACAGACCTGATCATGCCGGAGCGTGAAGGCCTGGAAACCATCGTCGAGCTGAAGTCCAGTGGCCGCAGTGTGCCGGTAATCGCGATGTCCGGCGGTGGCCGGGTAGGTCCGACCGATTATCTGGAGACGGCCCAGTTCATCGGTGCCAACGCCACGCTGGCCAAACCCTTTGCGCGCAGCGAATTGATCCAGATCGTCACCAATCTGTTGAACGACCAGCAGGCGGCTTCCTGACGCTGCCTGCCGGGCCTCAGTCCGTCATGTCGGGATAGGGGTTGTCCAGATCCAGCTTTAGCGGCAGGTCGTAACCCGGAATCTGAATCTGCTTCGAGTCCAGCTTCAGATCTTCGCCATCAAGCACACCCTCACCGAACTGATAGATCGGCCGCAACTCACCTCCGGTCATCCGGTTGTCGTACGCCTGTGCCGCTTCGGCCACGGCCTCGTTGCGTGCCCGGTAGTTCTGCCAGGCTGACTTGCCGTGTTTCCGGGTCAGCATGCGCTCGGTCTGGGTCGGTGACAGGAACAGGCCTGTGGCATTGTTGCCGCCAAAGCCTTTGGAGTTGATCAGGGCCAGGTCCATCTGTGTCGGGTCGATCTCGACGTGTTTAGGACCGATCTTCAGATTGCTGGCATGCACATCTTCGGCGACGTGGTCGATGGTGGCGATGCCCGGAACCCAGCCATACTGCCAGGCGCCCAGGACGGCGCTGAGCTGATCGCCGCTGGCCGGTCCCAGTGAGTGACCCAGATAGGCCTTCACTGCCCCGACGAGCCACTGCTCGATGCCAAACTGGCGCGCCATCTCGTTCAGGATGTGCGACTCCGTGACCCGGTTTTGCGGCGTGCCGGTGCCGTGGGCCTGAATATAGGAGCGATGGCGCAGGGCTTCTTCACCGGCCAGGGTACGCCCCAGGCCCATGGCCTTGCCCATGGTCAGATAATTGCCGATGCCGGGCCCCGGAATGGACTTCTTGAAGCCGTCGGCATTGACGAAGATGCCGCCCACTGCGCCATAGATGTTGGCGCCCAGTTCCATGGCCAGCTCATCGTCCAACAATATGGTGTACACGGACGATTCGGCGAGCGTGAAGCCGCAATTGCTGGAGAAAGGCCGGCAGGCCCGGCGGTTGTCCGGGGCGTCGTTGCGGCCATCAAGCGCCATCAGCGCTTCGTCTTCGGCCAGGGCCCCCATGGTTCGAAAGCCTTCGATCAGCTCCGGCGTCACCGGCGCTTCGCTGTTGCCGATGATCGCTACCCGTGCGCGGCCGGCGCGGATGTCCTCCATGCCCAGCCGCATGTTGTATAGGTAGGTGGCACAGGCGCCGATGGCGGTACCGGTATTTCCCATGCTGCCCAGCACGTAGGCATTGACGAAGTCGCCCGGCATCTCGGACATACCGAGCGGCAGCTGCTTGGAAGTGACGCGCTTGCCGTTGAGTCCGGCCTGCAGCATGCCGCCGAAGCCGTTGTAGTCGAGCTGGCCCATGGCGCTGCCCGAATACACGGAGAACTGGTCCGGGTGTACCTTGCTGCGCAGCAGTTCCCAGTCGATACCGAGGGAGCGCACGGCGTCGGAGGCACCATAGATCGTCA
>SKXG01000385.1 GCA_007128525.1 Pseudomonadales bacterium
AAGCAGAAAGCACAGACACCCAGGAAGGACTGGCACCGGCAAAGAAGTCCGGTCGTGGGGCCCTGTTCTGGATCGTGATGGTCCTGATTCTCAGCGGTGCCGGTGCTGGCGGCGCCTGGTACGCCGGTTTGATTCCCGGACTCGCCCCGACTGAAGGCGAACCGCGCGAACGGCCTCCGGCACCGCCCCAATACTACACGCTGGATTCCAACCTGGTGGTGAACTTCCAGGGCGGCGGACGGATGCGCTACCTGCAGCTCGGTGTACAGCTGATGACGCGGGATGCGCGCGCGATTGAAGCGCTCGATACGCACAGCCCGGTGATCAAGCACCGCCTGATTATGCTGCTCAGTGACAAGGCCTACGACGAGCTGGTTACGGCGCAGGGTAAGGCCGCGTTGCAGGCGGAAACCCTGCGCATGGTTCAGGAGGCCATGACCGAGCTGCACGGAGAGCCGGTTGTGGAAGACGTCTATTTCACCAGCTTCATGATGCAATAAGGGGCCGCTGATGACCGCCAAAGACATCCTGTCACAGGACGAAATCGACGCGCTGTTGCACGGTGTGGAGAGTGGTGATGTAGACACCGATGATGAGTATCGATTGCACGACGGCGTACCCCGACAGGTCGACCTGACCGCACATGAGCGCATTGTTCGCGGCCGCATGCCGACCCTGGAAATGATCGGCAACCGCTTCTCCCGAAATCTCCGCGTAAGCCTGTTCAACCTGTTGCGCCGAGCTGTGGATGTGTCCTTTCAGGGCGTACGTCTGACCAAGTTTGGCGAGTATGTAACTACGCTTGCATTGCCGACCAGTCTGAACATGGTTCGCGTTCCTCCGCTGCGCGGTACCGGTTTGTTTGTCATCGACGCCAAGCTGGTCTTCGCCTTGGTCGAAAACTTCTTTGGTGGTGACGGGCGCTTTTATACGCGCATTGAGGGGCGTGAGTTCACAGCCATGGAGAACCGCATCATCCAGCTCACGCTGCAGCGCGCCTTCGAGGACATGCAGGATGCCTGGGCGCCGGTTATGCCGGTGGAATTCGACTACACCAGCTCTGAAGTCAATCCGCAGTTTGCCAACATCGTCAGCCCGACCGAGGTTGTTGTGGTGTCCAGCTTTATGCTCGACATCGACGGCATCGGTGGCGAAATGCACCTGACCTTGCCCTACGCCATGATCGAGCCGATTCGAGACCTTCTTGACGCCGGGCTGCAAAGTGACCGCTCCGATCTAGACAACCGCTGGTCCAAATCCATTCGCGCTGAGATGGATCAGGCCGAGCTTGAGGTGAGCGCCAGCCTGGTGGAAATCGAGGTGGGTCTTCGTCGGCTTTTGCAACTCAAAGTTGGCGACATCCTGCCGGTAGAACTGCCGGAACTCGTCTGCGTTCATGCCGAGGGCATTCCGATGTTCGAAGGCAAGTTCGGCACATCCAACGGTTACAACGCAATCCAGGTCGAGCGTGTGGTCGATCGTCCGGTAGAGGATCGGAGCCTTTCGAAGGAGCTGATTCAAGGCGCTGGCCAAAAGCCGGGGAACAAACCCAAACAGGTCGCTCATTAACAGTAGCGAGAATCAGAGGCAGCAGTGATGAGTAATGAAACCGACGTAAATCAGGAAGCAATGGCAGACGACTGGGCCGCGGCGCTCGATGAGCAGAAGGCGGCCAAGGAAGTGCCCAAGGAAGTGCCCAAGGAAGCGCCCAAGGAAGCGCCCAAGGAAGCACCCAAGCCGGATGCCCAGCCCCACAAGGCTCCGGAACTGGCCAAGGGAACCAGTGGCAACGAAACCAGTGGTAATGGCGGCATGGATCCGGACAGCAATCTGGACATGATTCTGGATATCCCCGTGACCCTGTCCATGGAGATTGGCCGGACCAGAATTCCGATCCGAAACCTGCTGCAGCTGAACCAGGGGTCGGTCATCGAACTGGAGCGTCTGGCAGGCGAGCCGCTGGATGTCATGGTCAATGGCACGCTGATCGCCCATGGCGAAGTTGTGGTCGTCAACGAGCGCTTCGGCATTCGTTTTACAGATGTCGTCAGCCCCACCGAACGGGTCAGGAAGCTGCGCTGATGAAACACCTGAAAGCCACAATTGGAACATTGGTTCTGGCAGCGACCTTGCCTGCCATGGCCTGGGCAGAGTCAGTTCAGGGACCGGATGTCGGCGCACTGCTGAAGGTGATTTTCGGCCTGCTGGCTGTGGTCGCGGTTATCTTCGTGCTGTCACGCGTGCTGCCCCGCATGAGTGGCTTTCGTGGTCTGGGATCGCGTGACTTCCGCGTGCTGTCGACACTGCCAGTCGGCCAGAAGGAACGCATAGTGCTGCTGCAGGCCGGAGACCGACAGATTCTGGTTGGCGTGACCGCGCAGAGCATCAATGCTTTGCACCTGCTGGATCAGCCCATAGAGATCGATGACCGTCAGGCCGGTGCCGGCGTGTCTGGAAACTGGCTGCAGAAATCGCTCGGGGGGCGGCAATGAGGTTGCTGCATCGGCAGCCAAGAGCCGTCAGTGTTCGCGCAGGGCTGACTGCCCTGGTCGCTGCACTGCTGCTTGGCGTCGTGCCGGGTGACGCGCTGGCTCAGAGCGTAGAGCTGTTGCAGATCACGGGCACTGAGGATGGCGAGCAGAGCATGTCGGTGAGCCTGCAGGTTCTGCTGTTCATGACAGTGCTGAGTCTGCTGCCGGCTTTGCTGATGACGATGACCGCGTTTACCCGAATCATCATCGTACTTTCGATTCTGCGGCAGGGGCTGGGTACCCAGCAAACCCCCAATAACCAGGTGCTTATTGGCATCGCACTGTTTCTGACCTTCTTCGTCATGTCGCCGGTTATCGACAGCATCAACACCAACGCACTGCAGCCGTACCTGGCGGAAGAAATTGCGCCCCAGGAGGCGGTGGAGGCAGGCATCCAGCCGGTACGCGAGTTCATGCTGGCGCATACACGAGAATCGGACCTGGTGCTCTTTGCGAACATGTCCGGCCACGAGGGCTTTGAAGGTCCTGAAGATGTTCCGATGTCGTTGCTGGTGCCGGCGTTTCTGACGAGCGAACTGAAGACGGCGTTTCAGATCGGCTTTCTGCTGCTGATCCCCTTTTTGATCATAGACCTCGTTGTGGCCAGCGTGCTGATGTCGATGGGCATGGTGATGCTGTCACCACTCATTATCTCGCTGCCGTTCAAGATCATGTTGTTTGTTCTGGTCGATGGTTGGTCCTTGGTCATGACGACGCTGGCCGGCAGTTTCTTTATTACCTGATGGCATGCCGGGTTCCGAGCCCGGCAGGCGCCGAGAGCGCCATACACGGAGGTTGCAATGTCACCGGAAGAAGTTTTGCAGATTGGAAACGAAGCGCTCTGGATCGCGATCCTGATGGCTGCGCCCATTCTGCTGACGGCGCTCGCCGTGGGCCTGGCGATCGGCATGATTCAGGCCGCCACCCAGATTCAGGAGATGACGCTGTCGTTCATTCCCAAGCTGCTCAGTGTGGTGGGTGTGCTCGTGATCGGTGGTCCGTGGATGCTCGGCACCATGGTCGACTGGATGCGCGAGCTGATTCTCGAGATTCCAATGGTTCTGGGGTGAGGCCGGCCCGATGGCGCTGTTCGAACTGACAGATAGCCAACTTCTGGAGTGGATTAAATCCATCTTCTGGCCGTTTGTGCGTATCAGCGCCATGCTCGTCGCGGCACCCATTTTTGGTGCCCGAACGGTTCCAGTTACGGTTCGAATTCTGCTGGCCATGATGCTGGCGTTGATCG
>SKXG01000441.1 GCA_007128525.1 Pseudomonadales bacterium
GCGCAACATTGCCATTATCGCCCACGTTGACCACGGCAAGACCACCCTGGTCGACAAGCTGCTGCAACAGACCGGTACCCTCGACGCCCGCAAGCCCGTGCAGGATCGGGTTATGGACAGTAACGAGCTTGAGCGCGAGCGGGGTATCACCATTCTGTCCAAGACCACGGCGATCAACTATCAGGACTACCACATCAATGTTGTGGACACCCCTGGGCATGCCGACTTTGGTGGTGAAGTGGAGCGCATCATGTCGATGGTGGACTCGGTGCTGCTGGTTGTTGATGCCGTGGAAGGTCCGATGCCGCAGACCCGGTTTGTGACGCGCAAAGCCTTTGATGCCGGGCTGCACCCGATTCTGGTTGTGAACAAGGTCGACCGTCCCGGTGCGCGGCCGCATCAGGTCGTTGACGAGGTGCTTGAACTGTTCATCAGTCTCGATGCCACCGAGGAGCAGCTCGACTTTCCGGTTGTGTATGCCAGTGCCATGAATGGTGTCGCCGGTCTGGAGCCGGACGAGTTGGCCGACGACATGACGCCTTTGCTGAAGACCATCATTGAGCGCGTGCCGCCACCGCCGGTCGATGCCGACGGACCCTTCCAGATGCAGATCACGTCGCTGGACTATTCCAGCTATGTCGGCCTGATCGGTATTGGACGCGTGCGCCGTGGCAGCATTCGCACCAACAGTCCGGTTACCGTGGTTGATCGCGACGGCAAGAAACGTAATGGGCGCGTGCTGACCGTGCTCGGCCACCATGGCCTGAACCGGATTGAGATGGACGAAGCCAACGCCGGCGACATCATCTGTATCACCGGCATCGAGAATCTTGGAGTGTCCGAGACCGTCTGTGCACCGGAACAGCCCGAAGCACTGCCGCTGCTCACCGTTGATGAGCCGACCATCTCGATGATGTTCTGTGTCAACAACTCACCATTTGCAGGCAAGGAAGGCAAGTACCTGACCAGCCGGCAGATCCGCGAACGCCTGCTCCGCGAAGCCTCGCACAATGTGGCGCTGCGCGTTGAGGAAACCCGGGATCCGGACCAGTTTCGGGTGTCCGGCCGAGGCGAATTGCACCTGTCGGTGCTGATCGAAACCATGCGTCGCGAAGGCTATGAGCTGGCAGTTTCTCGTCCGCAGGTGATTGTCAAAGAAGAAAACGGCCGAAAGCTTGAGCCCTATGAAGAGCTGAACCTCGACCTTGATGAAGAACATCAGGGCAAGATCATGGAGGCGCTTGGCGAGCGTCGTGCAGAGCTGAAAAATATGGCGGCCGACGGCAATGGCCGGGTGCGGTTGACCTATCGCATTGCGGCGCGGGCCCTGATGGGCTTTCGGCCGCTGTTCCTGAGCCTGACGTCGGGTACCGGCATCATGTCGTTTGGATTTGACGGCTATGATGATCAGATTCCGGTGGCGGTTGGTCAGCGGAACAATGGCGTTATGATTTCCAACACAGCCGGTAAGGCGGTCGGTTATGCGCTGTTCAACCTGCAGAACCGTGGCCGGTTGTTTATCGGCCCAGGTGAGGAAGTTTACGAAGGTATGGTCATCGGCATTCACAGCCGCGACAACGATCTGACCGTAAACCCGATCAAAGAGAAAAAGCTGACCAACGTTCGCGCCTCAGGCAGCGATGAAAATATCTTGTTGACGCCGCCGATACGGATGTCGCTGGAGCAGCATCTGGAATTCATCAACGATGATGAGCTGGTTGAGATTACGCCCAAGGGTTTGCGTGTGCGCAAGCGCAAGCTGAAAGAGCACGAGCGCAAGCGTGACGAGCGCTCGACCAGCGTCTGAGCGATTGCCATGCGGGCCTTGCTACAACGGGTCAGTTCAGCCGCAGTGGACGTGGGAGCAGAGCGCGTCGGTGAAATCGGTCAGGGCCTGCTGGTGTTGCTCGGGGTGTTCCCTGATGACACCGAAGCCGACGCCGAACGCTTGGCCGATCGCACGCTGGGGCTGCGCATCTTCCCTGACGAACACAAACCGATGAATCGCAGCGTCATCGATGTGCTGGGCGGGGTGCTGGTCGTCTCGCAGTTCACGCTGGCGGCGGATACGCGTAAGGGCCGCCGCCCCGGGTTTTCCGGTGCCGCACCACCGGCACAGGCCGAAGCGTTGTATGAAGCTTATCTGGCTGCGCTGCGAAAGCAGGCACCGTCACTTCGCATCGAGAGTGGTCGCTTCGGAGCTGATATGGCGGTCTCGCTGGTCAACGATGGGCCGGTGACCTTGTTGCTCGAACAACCGATGCCCTAGCCGGCTGCTGAGATTGCGCGCGTCAGCGAGCATGTTGAGCAGGTCTCGGCAGTGAGGAAACAATCGCGGGGTGCGCGCAAGCGGTGACGCAGCGTTTGGAGCGACAACGCTGTTACTGCGCGGCTTGTATAACAGGTCCACCCGGTACCATGACCCGTCGGTTGTCTGTTTCACCTTATCAGCCTAAAGTTGAGCACTATCTTTGTGGCGTGGCAGACCAGGATTGCATCATGGGGCAGATGGACGTTGCGTTGATCGAGAGGCTTGCCAGCAAGTATGTCTGGTGGCAGGCACCTGAGGAGGCTGCAAAGCGCCCGGAACGTGTTATCGCTCAGGTCATGAACATCGGCGATTTCGAGGATGCGCAGGTGCTGGTCGATATCCTGGGAGAGGCCGCGCTTCGGGAGGTGCTGACGAGTGCCGAAGCGGGGCAGTTCAATGGCCGATCCTGGTTTTACTGGCATTATCGCCTGGGCTTGGCTGGCTTGGATGAGGTACCACCCTTGCCGACTCGGAGGTTTGGGTGACCAAGCGATTCACACCTCACCTGGACATTCTACCGCCTGCGCAGTTGACGCTTTGGCCACAATTGAAACCTGCTCAGGACTTGGGTTTTGTTCTCTATGGCGGCACGGCGATCGCCTTACGGCTTGGTCATCGCAGCTCGATTGATTTCGATTTCTTTTCTAGCGAAGCGTTGGATCGTGCAGCGATCTCTGCTGCGTTTGATTTCGTTCCGGCTGCATTAACGCGACAGGAAGCGCCTGACACCTGGGTAATGGCGGTACCTGCAGTTGCTGGTGCCCACAGTCATGTGCAGGTTGCCTTTTATGGTGGCATATCCTTCGGCCGGGTGGGCGAACCTGAGCTGGCTGACGATGAGGTGTTGTTAGCTGCATCGTTACAGGACCTGATGGGGACCAAGCTCAAGGTGATTCTGCAGCGAGCTGAGAAGAAGGATTACCAGGACATTGCGGCGCTCGTTCGGGCTGGAGGCAAACTTGAAGAGGGCCTGGGAGCGGCTCGAGCGCTCTATGGTCAGGCCTTTCAGCCTGCGGAGGCAGTAAAGGCGCTGACCTACTTCGCAGATGGTGATCTGGATCAACTAAGCGATGCTGACTGCAAGCTGCTGGTTGAAGCCGCCACCGGTGTTACCGAGGTTCCAGAGGTGGCACTCGCCTCCCACCAGCTAATCGTATAAGCACGCCCAGGCGGGCCACGCAAATTAGGTGCAGAAAAAGTGCAGACTGCTGACGAAAAACGGGCGGCGCACCGTTCCCGGTGGGCCGCCCGTCTGATCTAACGCCTTTGGCGCTGAGCCGAATTACAGGACTTCGAACAGCCCTGCCGCGCCCATGCCGCCGCCAACGCACATGGTGCAGACGACGTACTTGGCACCACGGCGCTTGCCTTCGATCAGCGCGTGGCCAACCATCCGCGAACCGGACATGCCATACGGGTGGCCAATGGAGATGGCACCACCGTTGACGTTCAGCA
>SKXG01000405.1 GCA_007128525.1 Pseudomonadales bacterium
CCACCGCAGCGTACCGAATCAAGCCAATAAAGTACCGGGAGTATTCTGATGTCCGTATCCGACGCTGATTCCGGCCAGGGTCTGCCGGAAGTACGCACCCGACTGGCAGTGCTTGGCTCCGGTCCAGCCGGCTACACGGCAGCGCTGTACGCCGCCCGGGCCAATCTGGCGCCCATGCTGATCACTGGCATTGAGGTCGGCGGGCAGCTGACGACGACAACAGATGTCGACAACTGGCCCGGTGATGTTGAAGGCTTGCAGGGTCCAGAGCTGATGCTGCGCATGCAGCAGCATGTTGACCGATTCGGGGTCAACACTGTGCATGACCACATTCACAGCGTCGATTTGCGGGAACGGCCGCTGCGCCTGTACGGGGATCAGAACACCTACCTGTGCGATGCGTTGATCATCTCCACTGGCGCCTCGGCCCGATACCTCGGGCTGCCGTCTGAGGAGGCCTTTAAGGGCCGCGGCGTGTCGGCCTGCGCCACCTGCGACGGCTTTTTCTATCGCGGCAAGCCGGTCGCCGTGATCGGCGGCGGCAATACCGCCGTTGAGGAAGCGCTATACCTGTCGAACCTGGCCAGCAAGGTCTATCTGGTGCATCGCCGCGATGCGCTGCGCGCCGAAAAAATCATGCAGGACCGGCTGTTCGAAAAGGCCGAGCAGGGCCAGATTGAGCTGCTCTGGAATCACGTGCTGGAAGAAGTGACCGGTGATGACAGCGGTGTCACCGGCATCCGACTGCGTTCCACTTCCGACAGTACCGACCGCAGCCTTGAAATCGATGGCGTCTTTATCGCCATCGGGCACACGCCGAATACAGGCATTTTTGATGGCCAGCTCGCCATGAACGGTGGCTACATTCAGGTGCGAAGCGGCCAACAGGGCGATGCTACAGCGACCAGCGTGCCTGGCGTCTTCGCTGCCGGTGACGTCGCTGACCACATTTACCGTCAGGCTATTACATCGGCTGGTTTTGGCTGCATGGCGGCACTGGATGCGGAAAAGTATCTGGACAGCCTCAGCGAAGGTTAAGCGCTGTGCGCGGGCCAGTGTTGCTGCCTCCGGCACCGCCGCGCTTTCCGTCACCGGAGGAGCACGCCCTCGCTGAGCCAAATGGCCTGCTGGCTTTCGGCGGCGCTCTGACGCTGCCGTGGCTGTTGCTGGCCTATAACAACGGCATCTTTCCCTGGTTCAATGACGACAGCCAGCCAATCATCTGGTGGTCACCCGACCCTCGCGCCGTACTCTGGCCTGAGCGGCTGAAAGTCTCTCGCAGTTTGCGCAAGCGGCTTCGCCAGCAGCGTTTTGAGATCAGTTTCGACAGCGCCTTCCCGGCCGTCATTCATGGCTGTGCAGCGCCTGCTGACAACCGCCCTGGCACCTGGCTGACTCCGGCCATGCAGGCTGCGTACATTGACCTGCACGAGGCCGGCATCGCCCACAGTGTGGAGTGCTGGCAGGATGGCAGCCTCGCCGGCGGGCTGTACGGTGTCTCGCTGGGGCGGATGTTTTTCGGGGAATCCATGTTCAGCCGTCGCACTGACGCCTCCAAAGTGGCGCTGGTTGCCCTGGTCGAACGGCTCAAGCACTGGCAATTTGAGCTGATCGACTGCCAGGTCCTGAACCCCCACACTGAGTCGCTCGGCGCGGAAGAGCTGCCCCGGCGCACCTTTCTACAGCGCGTTAGGGACAACCAGCTGGCACCAACACGGCTTGGAAACTGGGCGAATCTGGATGTCCCGACGGTTGCCGATGCCGTCACCGCGGTACTGGACAGCGCGGGTATCCGCGCACAAGATCGCGGACATGAGTGAACAGCGACGCCAGAGCCACCCCCAGTTCTATTTGACCCCAGAGCATCCGTGCAGCTATCTGCCGGAGCGACAGGCCCGAACGCTGTTTCTGGACCCTGCCCAGACAGTGGGGCCAGCCTTGTACAGCCAACTCAGCCGACTGGGTTTCCGGCGCAGCGGCAGCCATCTGTACCGACCCCACTGCGACAGCTGCCAGGCCTGCATTGCCACCCGTATTCCCGTCGGCAACTTCAAGGCCAGCCGACACCAGCGCCGCATCCGCCGGCGAAACGCCGATCTGGCCATCACGCAGGAGGCGCCGCAGGTTTCTGATGAGTACTACGATCTGTATGCCCGCTATATTCAGGCCCGGCATGCGGACGGCGACATGTATCCGCCCTCACGAGATCAATACCGCAGTTTTCTAACCGGCAGCTGGAGCGACACCAGTTTCGTCAGCCTGCGGCAGGACCAACGTCTGCTGGCCGTTGCGGTAACCGATCAACTGGCGGATGGCCTGTCCGCCATATATACCTTCTTCGATCCGGACATTCCGGCGCGCAGCCTGGGCGTCTATGCGCTGCTGATCCAGATAGACCTGTGCCGGGAGCTTGACCTGCCTTATCTGTACCTTGGCTATTGGGTCAAGGACTGCCAAAAGATGCGCTACAAGACGGACTACCGCCCGTTGCAGATGCTGGTCAACGACACCTGGGTGCAGATCAATTGAGGCCCTTCTTCGATCGAATCACTTTGCTATTGCTTCGGGGCTGAGGCAGAATTGCGCGTCGTTTTTTGTGGCGTAGTGGAGCTCAATGGCGAAAGAAGAGCAGATTGAGATGGAAGGCACGGTGATAGACACCCTGCCGAACACCATGTTTCGCGTAGAGCTGGACAATGGGCACCTTGTGACAGCCCATATCTCCGGCAAGATGCGCAAGCATTACATTCGCATCAGTGCCGGAGACCGGGTCAAAGTCGAACTGACCCCTTACGACCTGACCAAAGGCCGGATCACGTTTCGCGAGCGGTGACTTTCTCAGCAGACTCGACTGTGAGCTTGAGATCGTCGTTCTCCACTGTCACATAGACTGTCCCGCCACTTTGTGACAGGTTACCAAACAGAATGTCTTCTGCCAGTGGGCGCTTGATCTTGTCCTGGATCAGGCGCTGCATTGGCCGTGCACCCATTTTTTCGTCATAGCCGTGAATCGCCAGCCAGGTCCGGGCTTCTTCGTCGACCTCGATCTGGACGCGCTTCTCGTCGAGTTGCGCCTGCAATTCGGTGAGGAACTTGTCGACCACCGTCTTGATCACTTCCGGATCCAGGGCGTTGAACTGCACGATGGCATCCAGCCGGTTACGGAATTCCGGAGTAAACATCTTCTTGATCGCTTCGATGGCATCGGATCTGTGATCCTGCGGACTAAAGCCAATCGATGGCCGCGCTGCCTCCTGCGCCCCCGCATTGGTGGTCATGACCAGCACGACATTGCGGAAGTCGGCCTTGCGACCGTTGTTGTCCGTCAGCGTACCGTGGTCCATTACCTGTAGCAGCAGATTGAAGACTTCCGGGTGCGCCTTCTCTACCTCATCCAGCAGCACCACACAGTGCGGATGTTTGGTAACGGCCTCTGTGAGCAGGCCACCCTGATCGAAGCCGACGTAACCAGGCGGTGCACCAATCAGCCGTGACACCGTGTGCCGTTCCATGTACTCGGACATGTCAAAGCGCAGCAGCTCCACACCCATGATGTTGGCGAGCTGCCTTGAAACTTCTGTTTTACCGACACCGGTCGGACCGGCAAACAGGAAGGAACCAATCGGCTTCTCACCAGTACGCAACCCGGCACGCGACAGCTTGATCGCCGAGGCCATGGTGTCGATGGCTTCGTCCTGGCCGAAGACAACCATCTTGAGCTTGCGGTCGAGATCACGCAGGGCTTCTTTGTCTGAGCTGGTC
>SKXG01000265.1 GCA_007128525.1 Pseudomonadales bacterium
CTATGCGAATTACGCGTTATACCGACTATTCACTCCGGGTACTGATCTACGTTGCACTGCAGCAGGACCGCCTGTGCACAATTCGTGAGATCGCCGAGGCCTATGACATTTCACGCAACCACCTGATGAAAGTCGTTCACGAACTGAACCTGATGGGCTACCTGGAAACCGTCAGAGGCAAGCACGGCGGTCTGCGCCTGGGGCTGCCGGCACAACGCATCAACATTGGTGCGCTGGTGCGAGACACCGAACAGGATCTGGCGCTGGTGGAGTGTTTTGACGACGACAACCGCTGCGTCATCACGCCGGCATGCCGTCTGAAGAACGTTCTGAGTGACGCACTGAAGGCATTCTTCGCGGTCCTGGACCAATACACGCTGGCCGATCTACTGCCGGAAAACAAGCGCCGGCCACTGCTGCGCCTGCTTCAGATCGACACGCCGACGCGCGCATCCGCTTAATTCGCTGACTGACCATGACCGTCCGGGCCACCGGCATGTGACCTGTGGCCCACTACAGCAGTAAGCGCGCTCAGTGATCTTCCGGTGTCACACAAGTGAATGTGCTGATGCAGCCGAAGCGACAGTCACTACGCTCGTGTCGAACCAGCTTGTCAACGCTGTCACATTGCTGCGCGGCGTCTTCCATCACGTGCTTAAAGCGCTTCGCCGGGTGCTGATAGGTCGCGCTGTGGCCGTCAAAGTAGGCTGGCTTGATCGCCACACACCCCGTCAACAGCACCGCGCTGAGCAACAGCAGGCAGATACGCATAACAGTCCTCCAGCCAGATCCTGTATCAGTCACTGACAACAACTTCACGGCTAAGTGCCGGAATTGCCCGCTACTCCTGAATGCGGCTGAAGTAGTCTTTGGCCGCCGCCATGACCTTTGGTGACAGCATCAGGGTCGCTGTCATTGTGGGTATGGCCATCAGCGCGTACATACTGTCGATCAGACCGAACACCGCTTCCAGTGACACCACTGCACCAAGCACGACCAGCGCCGTGTAGAAGTACTTGTAATAGTGCTGACGCTCAGCACCGATCAGGTAGCCCAGGCACTTGGCACCGTAATACCAGAACGTGAACATGGTGCTCGACGCAAACACCAGAACGACGAAGGCAATCAGGTAGGCGCCCAGATTACCCGGCAGCACATCCCCGAAAGCCAATGCGGTCATGGTCACCCCACCGGCATCGGTGTCGATCCAGACACCGGTAACCAGAATGACCAGGGCCGTGCAGGTGCACACGATCAAGGTGTCTATTACTGGCCCCATCATCGCGACCAGGCCTTCACGAACCGGCTCACGCGTCCTGGCTGCACCATGCGCCATCACTTCGGTACCAATGCCCGCCTCATTGGAGAACGCACCGCGCATCACACCGATGGTGATCATGCCGAGCACGCCACCGCCGATGGACTGGGCGGTAAAGGCATCCTGAACAATGAACCACAGGTGTCCCGGCAGCTCGGGCAGGTGTGCCCCCAGCACCAGCAGCGTCAGCAGCATATACAGCGCCACCATGGCCGGAACCAGGCGGGCTGCCACATATCCCACGCGGCGAATGCCGCCGAAGATCACCCCGGCAACCAGACCGGCAATGACCAGGCCAAACAGCAAATCGAAGGTGAAGTGACTGGCCGGATCGACCAGACCAGCCGGGACGAATACAACCTCGCGCATGATCTGCGTGAGCTGATTGATCTGGACAATGGGCAGTGTGCCGAACAGGCCGGCGATACAGAAGAACACCGCCAACCAGCGCCAGCGCGGACCCAGCCCTTCCCGGATGATGTACATCGGGCCGCCCTGCAGGTGGCCCTGACTGTCCGGCCCCCGATACATGATCGACAACGTACAGGTAAAGAACTTGGTGGCCACGCCGACCACCGCCGTCACCCACATCCAGAAAACGGCGCCAGGACCACCCAGCCCTATGGCAACGGCCACCCCGGCGATGTTACCGAGACCCAGTGTGCCGGACAGCGCAGCTGACAGCGCCTGCAGGTGCGAGATATCACCAGGGTCTCGATGGTCGTCATACTTGCCGCGCAGAATTGCGATGGCATGACCAAAGTAGCGATAAGGCCGCATACGGCTGTAGGCGGCGAAAAACACGCCACCGCCCACAACGAGAATAATCAGCGGCAATCCCCACAGAAAAGCCGACAACGCCTGTAAGGCTGAGCCGATGGCCTCCATACTGTCCTCCACCCCGGTTTGCGTGCAGATCAGTGCGACAGGGTATCATCGCCGGGAAGGCGATGCCCATCGCTACCAGAGCCAGTTGCGCAAAGTCAGCAGCAGTCGCTCGCCATCCGTCAGCGCGGCGCGCTCATCAAGCAGTTCGCGCAAGACATCCGGACGGTCGGTGATGATGTTGTCCACACCCAGATCAATGAACCGCGCCATCTCACGCGGATCGTTCACTGTCCAGACATGCACCTCGAGGTCGACACGGCGCAGGCGCTGCAAGCGCTGCCGGTCCACCAGCGCATCTCTAAACGCCAGCGCATCAAACGGCTGCGCCAACAGATCTCCTATGGCGGTATGCACTAGCAGGCTGGTGCGCAGCTGTGGTTCATGCGCCAGAGCTTCATGCAAAATTGACGGCGACATGGCGGCCAACGTGGTATCAGCAACGAAGTCCTCTGCCTGCAGCGTTTCCACAACCCGGCGGGTGATATCCGGCGTCATCGGGCTCGGCTTTATTTCCAGGTACAGCCGCGCCTGTCCCCGCACAAGCGCAATGGCCTCGGAGAGCGTAGCAATGCGCTCGCCGGCGAATTCCGATGCAAACCAGCTGCCGGCGTCCAACTCGCGAACGTCGCTGTAGTCCATGGTCCAGATGTCAGATGCCACCCCGGCAATACGCCGCAGGTCTCGATCATGCAGCAGCACCAGCGCCCCATCAGCCGTCTGCCGGACATCCACCTCCACATAGTCGGCCCCCTGCGCCAGAGCCAGGCTGATGGCCGACAGGCTGTTCTCAGGTGCATCCCAGGAACTGCCACGGTGGGCGCTGACCTGCGGCGCCTCGGGCAATTCGACCCACTGCACGGCCAGATACACCTGCCCGACAACCAGCACCACCAGCATGGCCTCCAGCGTCCAGGCAAACAGCCCGGTTCGTCGCGGGGGCTGCTCGGCATCCAAGGCCACTTCCTGCCCCACACAGCGCTGATAAAGACGCAGAATCAGCAAACTGTTGGCGGAAATGGTGGCGAAGCCGACCAGCACCGCCAGCAGGGCGAATACAGCCAGCAGGCCGCCTATAACACCTGCCAGCAGGCCATAGTGTGCTGGCATCCAGCGCAACAACAGGCCACCACTGACATCGAGCAGCAGAGACACGATCACAGGCAACAATGGAATCAGTGCTGCCACGGCGAGCACTTTCCAGGCAATGCGCCAACGTCGTCCGCGCGTCAGCTGGGTGGACGTCGTCAGCGTCTCGCGAACCGAGCGGGACTCAAACAGTAAAACCGGCAAAGCCAGCACCCATCGAACGTAGAGCCAGGCATGCAGGCTGAACATGATCGGTGTTAAGACGCTGAGCAACAGCAGGAACTGCCAATAGGCGGTGGGCTGCTCACGCAGCACAAAGTAGAGATCATAGTCACCCAACAGCCACACAAAGGCGACTGACACCAAACCCAGCGCCGGCGCTGCGAGCAGCAGATGCGCGGCCACCTGCAACATGGCCAGCTTCAGGATGCGCGGCAACCGAAACAGGATGCGCCA
>SKXG01000090.1 GCA_007128525.1 Pseudomonadales bacterium
ACGCTGACGACAGTTCACACCAACCAGGAGGTTGACATGCCGGTGCGGAAATCGAGTGCGCAGTGGAACGGAGATTTGAAAGCGGGCAGCGGCCACATGGCGCTCGGTAGCGGTGCCTGGGAAGGCCAGTATTCCTTCGGCTCACGCTTTGAAGAAGGCCAAGGCACCAACCCGGAAGAACTGATCGCCGCCGCTCACGCGGGTTGTTTCTCGATGGCGCTGTCCAACATGCTGGCCGGTGCCGGCCATACGCCGGAGAAAGTAAAGACCGAGGCACGGGTGCATTTGGAAATGGGCGATGGCGGCCCGTCCATCACGCGCATCGAACTGATATGCGACGCCGTGGTGCCCGGGATCAGCGCCGAAGACTTTCAAACGCATGCGCAATCTGCGAAAGAGAACTGTCCGGTATCGAAGGTCTTGAAGGCGGCGGAAATCACCCTGGAGGTGGCACTGAAAACCTGAACGGGTTTGAGCCCGGGCTCAGGGCATGACGCGGTCAGTACCGTTGGCGCTGTCGATCAGGGCCAGGCACATGGTTTCCATTGCCTCCGCCCAGGCCTCCGTCTGCTCCCGATTCAGCATGAGCAGCCAGGCATAGCGTCGTCCGCCCCAGACCGCGAGATGCAGTGCCAGACAGGTTTCCTCGGACGGACGCCGGAGATCGTTGCAGGCATCAAACACGCGGCGCCACATGGCCAGCAACTCTTCACTGGCACGTTGCTGGTGCTTGTGCTCGGCGACTTCGGGCTCCAGCGCCAGCATTTCCGGGTGAAACCAGGGGATGCCGTCCCGCTCCAGGCCGGCCAGCAGCCGTATCAGCCAGTGGACACGCGTCCGCCAGCTCAGGTCAGGTGGCTGCACCACCCGCTCATCGACCACCTGTATCATCGCCTCAATGCAATAGCGGACGTAGCCGGAATGCAGGGCCGTCTTGTTCGGAAAGTAGTCGTAGAAGGTGCCAATGGCGACACCCGCCTCAAGGGCGACCGCCCGTGTGGTCAGTCGCTGCCATCCGTCGCGGCGCCAAATCCGAACAAATGCCTCATAGATGGCCTCAACCGTCAGTTTGGCGCGATCCTGGGTCGGCCGTTTGAGCGGTTTGGGCTTTGGCTTGGCGCCCTGTACACGTCTGGGCATTTGAAATCCGAACCTCTGACACCTTGCGACCCTCTACACTAAGCGCCGCGAAACCTCTATCGAGCGGGAGAACTTTAATGGCGACCCTGGTGCAACTACAGAGCGACAAGCAACACATTGATCGCACACGTCTGGTCAACAAGCGCCTGCCGGATCCTGAGCCGGGCCAAGCCCTGTTCAAGATTCACGCCTTGGCACTGACTGCCAACAATATCACTTACGCAGCTTTCGGCGACGCCCCGGCACTCCGGTACTGGGACTTCTTTCCCACGGAGGACGCCGACTGGGGCCACATGCCGGCCTGGGGCTTCGCCAGCGTGGTGCAATCCAACGTAGACGGCCTGGAAATCGGTGAACGTTTCTACGGATTCTGGCCGGTTGCCAGCCACCTGATCGTGGAACCGGTCCGCGTCACTGAGCGCGGCTTCTACGACGGGGCACAGCACCGGCTGTCGCTGACCTCCGCCTACAATCAGTACCAGCGCACACGCACCGATGCCGCCTATCGGGAAGCCAACGAGGCCTATCAGATGCTGTTGCGGCCGCTGTTCATCACCTCGTTCATGCTGGCCGATTACCTGAGCGACAACGACTTCTTTGGTGCCCGCCAGATCCTGATCTCCAGCGCCTCGTCGAAGACGGCTTTCGGAACAGCCTTCTGCCTGCAACGCCAGCAGAGCGACATTCCTATGGTTGCGGTGACCTCAACGGGCAACCGCGCATTTGTCGACAGCCTGGGCTGCTACCAGAGCAGCATCAACTATCAAGGTCTGGAAACACTGGATCCGGCCGTACCCACATTGTACGTGGACTTCTCCGGTGATGCCGAATTGCGCGCCAGAATACACCACCACTTCGGAACGGCATTGATGCATGACTGCTTCGCCGGCGCCGCACGCACCCAGACACCACTGGGGCGCAGCGAGACACCACTGCCGGGACCATCACCGCGCGCCTACTTTGCGCCCACTCAAATCAAGAAGCGCAACAGTGACTGGGGGCCGGCCGAGGTGACGCGCCGGACCAACGAGGCTGAACTGGCCTTTGTCGAGCGTGTCAGCGACCCGAACCAGCCCTGGATGACCGTGACCCGGCACGAGAGCTTCGAAGCAGCACAGACGCTGATAACCGACCTGGTGCAGGGGCGCGTAGACCCGAAGTTGGGCCACATTGTGATTCTAAACTGAACGGCCTGCCAGGGTAACTCTGAATGACGCCTTGCGTTCGTGGCCGGTCGCGATTGCGCAGCTCGATATTGACAGCCCTGCTACGCTGACAAAATCAACAGGCACCCATCGATCATGACGCCCATCCCGATCACGCTCCTCACCGGCTTTCTCGGCAGCGGCAAGACCACGCTGCTGAACCACCTGCTCGGTTCCCCGGCACTCAGTGATACGCTGGTGCTGATCAATGAATTTGGCGAGGTGGGCATCGACCATCACCTGGTCTCGGCGATTCGCGACGACCAGGTTCTGGAAATGGCCAGTGGCTGTCTGTGCTGCACCATACGGGGCGACCTCGTGCAGACGCTGCGCGATGCGCGGTGGCGCTATGCACGTGGCGGCGAACCCTGGTTTCGTCGTGTGGTGATTGAAACCACAGGCCTGGCGGACCCGGTGCCAATCCTGCAGACGTTGATCGCGGAGCCGGAGATTGCCCGCCACTTTGCGCTGGCACAGGTTCTGACCACAGTCGATGCCATCAACGGTCCCGGCACACTGGCATCTCAGATTGAAGCCCGCAAGCAGGTGGCTGTGGCAGACCTGCTGCTGATCACCAAATCAGACCTTGCCACCGACGGCCAGGTGCAGGATCTGACACATCAGCTGCACAGCCTGAATCCGGCGGTCCGTACATATCCGGTTATCCATGGTGATATTGAGGCGGAACGCCTGCTGGAAGGCGCTGACCGAAGTGCCGGCCAAGCCCTGCAGGACTGGCTGGACAAGTTTGCAGACGAGTCAAGCACTAGCGCCACGCACGGCCACAGTCACGGTCACGATCACAATCACGATCACCACCATGGCCATCACCACGACCCGAACCGGCACGGTGACCACATCCGCAGCACCTGCCTTACTGTGGACAAGCCCATTCCCGGCGCCTTGTTTGATCGTTGGCTTGATGCCCTGATGGCCTATCGTGGTGAACGCTGTTTGCGCGTCAAAGGCATCGTCAACATCGCGGAGAGCGCGCAGCCGCTGGCCATTCATGGCGTGCAGCACATCTTCGAACCGCCCGTGCTGCTGCCGGCCTGGCCGAGCACCGACAGGCGCACGCGCATCGTGTTCATTACCAGAGACCTGGACCCGCAAGCGCTGAAAGACAGCCTGCAACTGCTGCAGCTGGACGCCATTTAACCGCGAACGGTCATCACCACCTTGCCGAATGTCCCGTCACCAGCCACCAGCGCGTGAGCGGCTTCCGCTTCCTGAATCGGCATGACGGTATCAATGATGGGCCGGATCTCGCCGCGCTCAATCAGCGGCCAGACTCGTTCATGCAGCTGCGTCATGACCCGAGACTTGGCGGCAATGGAGCGCGCCCGCAGGGTTGAACCGATAACGCGCGTGCGCTTCATCATCAACGCCCCGAG
>SKXG01000345.1 GCA_007128525.1 Pseudomonadales bacterium
CGTGGCTTGATGTCCGGTCCTGGTGTGGTAACGGATTTGCGCGGTGCAGCATCCATGGCAGCAGGCTAGCGCGAGTGGGCGTCCAGCTCCTTCTCCAGTCGATCCATAAGCATAGCGCCTATATCGAGTGAAAACTGCGCATCCAGTTCCCGAATGCAGGTCGGGCAGGTGACGTTTACCTCGGTCAGGTAGTCACCGATGACATCAATACCGACGAACCAGAGCCCGCGCCGCTTCAGCTCCGGGCCCAGCTGGGCGGCAATCCAGCGGTCGCGGTCGGTCAGCGGCCGGCCTTCGCCGGTGCCGCCGGCAGCCAGATTGCCGCGTGCCTCACCCTGCCCCGGAATTCTGGCCAGCGCGTAGGGCACCGGCTCGCCGTCTATCAGCAGGATGCGCTTGTCGCCGTCCTTGATCTCGGGCAGGTAGCGCTGGCCCATGATCAGCTCCTGGCCGTTGCGCGACAGTGTTTCGACAATAACGCTGAAGTTGGGGTCTCCGGCCCGGACCACAAACACCGAGCTGCCGCCCATACCGTCGAGCCGTTTGAGCACCAGGTCGCCATGCTCGGCCTGAAATTCACGCAGCAGATCAGCACGCGACGTAATAATCAGTGGTGGGCAGCACTCCGGGAAAGCCGTTGCAAAAAACTTTTCATTGCAGTCCCGCAGGCTTTGGGGCCGGTTTGCCACCATCACCCCTTGTGCTTCCAGCCGTTCCAGCAGGTAGGTCGTATAAATGTAGTCCATGTTGAACGGTGGATCCTTGCGCATCAGCACCAGGTCGATGTGCTCTGCCAACGGCAGGTTCTGAACCGGTCCAAGCTGATACCAGGGCCTGTCACCGACGACGCCCGGGTCAAGCCGGTCGACAAAGGGCGCTGCCAGCGTCAAAGCCTGAACCCGGCCCCACACCTGGTGTTCCCGGTAATAAAGATCCTGTTGCTGGATGTAGTTCACACGCCATCCGCGCAGCTGTGCCGTTCGGATCATCGCCAGGGTGCTATCTTTCTTCAGACTGAGTTCGTTGATGTTATCCATCACGAACAGGACGTTGACCATGAGGCTTTCCTCGATTGCTCAAAGGCTTAGCACGACATGACCGAAAGTGGGCGGTGCTGCTGCGTGCTGCTGAGGGTGGGAAAGTAACCGGCGACTGTCGCTCGGGCAAGGGAAATGAGACCAAATTCCCTTTCTTGCCGGTGACTTATGGCCTGCCTTTGGGAAACATGATACAACGCGAGCCGGCTGTCCATAATGACAGGACCGGTCGCGCAAGTGGGCTTCCAAGCCCGCTACGCGACATGAGCCGCGCCACAACCAAGGACTGAGCTGGATGGAAGAGGAACTTCAGGGCATTAAGGTTCTCGTCATCGACGACAGTAAGACCATCAGGCGCAGCGCCGAGACCTTGCTGGCCAAGGCCGGCTGTGAAGTCATCACCGCCACCGATGGCTTCGACGCGTTGGCCAAAATTGCCGATTCCCGGCCTGCAATCATCTTCGTCGACATCATGATGCCGCGTCTCGACGGCTATCAGACCTGCGCCCTGATCAAGAACAACAAAGAATTCGGCAAGACCCCGGTGGTCATGCTGTCCAGCAAGGACGGCTTATTCGACAAGGCCAAGGGCCGCGTGGTCGGTTCGGACCGCTACATTACCAAACCGTTTAGCAAGGAAGAATTGTTGGGCACCATCAGGGCGCTGGTCAGCACTGCCTAATACGCTGGTGGCCGTTGGTCGGTACTGAGGTGCAAATCTGAAGTAGGAAAGAAGTAAACGTGGACATGGCTACGAGAGGGGTAGCGTCGATATGGCAAGAATTCTGGTTGTAGAAGACTCACCGACGGATCAGCACCAGCTGGTTAACCTGTTGCAAAAAGCCGGCCATGAAGTCATCACGGCGAATTCCGGGGAGGAAGCGCTGAAGATGGCGGGCTTTGAGAAGCCCGACCTCATTCTGATGGATGTGGTGATGCCGGGCATGAACGGTTTTCAGGCCACGCGCCAGCTGACCCGGGCACCGGACACCCGACACATTCCGGTCGTCATCGTATCCACCAAGAATCAGGATACGGACAAAGTCTGGGGTGAGCGACAGGGTGCTCGGGCCTATATCACCAAGCCGGTCGTTGAGAAGACCTTGATCAGCACCGTCGATCAGATCCTGAGCGCAGCCTAGGAGACGGCATGTCTGGCGCCCGGATACTGGAGATGTTGCGTGAGATCGAAGCCGACACCTTGCGCAACTCCGCCCGGCTGCCGTCCAAAGTTGACGAGCGGCCTGAGTGGCGTGGTCTGGGCTTTCAACTCGGTGGTGTGCGCCTGGTTTCGGCGCTGGGTGAAGTGGAAGAAATTCTCAAACCACCGCGTGTTACAGCGCTGCCCCGGGTCAGGGATTGGGTCCTCGGTGTTGCCAACGTCCGCGGACGTCTGATCCCCATTCTCGATATGCACCGCTTTCTGGGCATTGCGCCAACAGTTCCAAGAGTCAACTGGCGAATTCTGATCGTGGAGGACAACGATCTGATCGCCGGGCTGCTGGTCGAGCAGTCACTCGGTCTGCAGCATTTTCACGAAGACGCCATGGAAACCGGCAGTCCCGAGGGGCTGCCTGTGCTTGCTCCGCACATTCGTGGGGTGTTCCGGCAAGGTGGTCGGGTGTTCTTTGTGATCAACCTGCGTGCCCTGATCAGGGACGAGGCCTTTTTGCACGTAACGGAATAATGTGAGTCAGGGATATGAATACAGACAAGACGTTTGGTGGTCCGCTACTGGGCGCGTTGCTGCTGCTCTTGCTGGCGACACTCGGGGCCCTGCTGTACGCCTGGTTCGTAGAGGCACCCGGAGTCGGGCTGGGCCTGCCGGCGGCACTCGCTGGCCTGGTGTTGACCGGATTGCTTGGCTGGACGCTGTTGCGGGATGCACAGCGCCGCCTCAGTGAGCAGGCTACCCAGAATGACCGCAACCAGGCGGCCATTTTGCAGTTGCTTGATGAACTTGCAGATCTGGCTGAAGGTGACCTGCGGGTACATGCATCGGTTACTGAGAACTTTACAGGTGCCATCGCCGACTCCATCAACTTTGCCATCGACCAGATGCGTGGCCTGGTGGCCAACATCAACCAGGTCTCGCAACAGGTTGCCAAGGCAGCATCCGATACCCAGATGACCGCGCGCAATCTGGCTGAAGCTTCTGAGCACCAGGCCAAAGAGATCGATGGGGCGTCAACGGCTGTGAATGAAATCGCTGTATCCATTGATCAGGTGTCATCGAATGCCGCAGAGTCCGCCGCGGTGGCCGAGCGTGCGGTTGCCATTGCGCACAAAGGCGCCGAGGTTGTGCAGGACACCATCGAAGGCATGGACAAGATTCGCAGCCAGATTCAGGAAACGTCCAAGCGCATCAAGCGTCTTGGCGAGAGCAGTCAGGAGATTGGCGACATCGTCTCCCTGATCAATGACATTGCTGATCAGACCAACATCCTGTCGTTGAACGCTGCTATTCAGGCATCGATGGCCGGTGATGCCGGTCGCGGCTTCGCGGTGGTTGCAGACGAAGTACAACGTCTGGCTGAACGTTCATCTGCCGCTACCAAACAAATTGCGGCACTGGTCAAAACCATTCAGACCGACACCAATGAAGCCGTAATTTCGATGGAGCAGACCACTGCCGAGGTGGTCAGCGGTGCCCGCCGGGCACAGGATGCCGGTGTCGCGCTGGAAGAGATCGAGAGTGTCTCCAATGACCTGGCCAAGTTGATTCAGACCATCAGTAATGCTGCCCGCCAGCAGGCTGCCTCAGCAGGCCACATCTCCAACACCATGACGGTCATTCAGGAGATCACCTCGCAGACGGCTCACGGTACCGACGCCACGGCCGACTCGATCGGCGATCTGGCGACCCTGGCCAATGAAATGCGTATCTCCGTAGAGGGTTTCAAGTTGCCGGAGGACGTCAAGCATCAGTAAAGCTTGGTGCCGTCTTGACAGGGAAGTGACCACTGCCTGTGGACGCAGGCGTTGAATGGAAGAGTCAATGAGCAACGGCCGCGACAACTTTGCGCTCGACTGGATCAAGCGTGAACTGGATGAAACGCTGAAACAGGCGCGCCAGGCTCTGGAAGCCTATGCCGAAGAGCGGGACCGGACCCGCATGCGCGCCTGTCTGACCCACTTGCATCAGGTGCACGGCACGCTTCTGATGCTGGAACTCGGTGGTGTTACGCTGCTCTCGGACGAGCTTGAGCAGCTTGCACAGGCCATGCTGGCTGGTCAGCTTGAAGATGAACAGGCCGGGCTGGAAGCTTTGATGCAGGGCATCGTCCAGCTGCCTGATTACCTCGAGCAGATACAGCGTGGCTTGCCAGATTCTCGTCGCATCGTGCTGCCGCTTGCCAACGAGGTAAGGCTGGCGCACGGCAAGGAAGCCCTACCGCATCCCAATGCCGGCAAGCAGAGCCTCTTTCAAATACCTAACGATACAACAGTGGCGCGCTTTGATCGCATCGAAGGCGTCGAAAAAGTGCGGCGCATTCGGGCCGCCTATCAGCAGGTGCTGCTTGCCATTTTGCGTGGTGAGGACAAGCGCGGCAGCATTGCAACGCTGAGCAAGGTGGCTGTGGGTCTCGAGCGAATCTGCGACGGCACACCGATGAGTGCCCTGTGGCGGACCTTTGGCGAGTTTGTTGCGTCGCTGGCATTGACCGATGAAGAGCTCGGCCCCGATGTCGTCAAACTGTTGCGCCGTGTCGATGCGGAAATGAAGGTGCTGATACAGCAGGGTGCTGCTGCACTGCGTCGCCCCCCTGCCACTGAATTGATGCAGGCCCTGATGCAAACCGCGCGACAACGCGGCCTGCGCAGCCCGCTGCTTGATGACCTTGAGGCAGCGGTCGCTGAACAGGAGCCGGTGGATGCGCCGTCGACAACCGGCGATGACGCGCTGAGGACTGCAGCAGGGACGTTGCGAGAAGAACTCACCGGTATCAAGAATCAACTCGATCTGTATGTGCGCAATGAAGACCGGTCGCAAGACAGCTTCCGGTCGATGCTCGCGCCGTTGAAGCAGATCGGCAGCACCCTGGGCGTACTCGGATTTGACCGTGCACGCAACGTCCTCGCCGCTCAGGTTGAGCGGTTGTCTGCCGTTGAGGACGGCGCAGGTCTCGATGATGCGTTGCTGAGCGATGTGGCGGAAGCCTTGCTTGCGGTCGATCAAGAGCTGGCCAGTGCCGGAGGCCATGAGGGCGAGGCCGAGATGCTTGCGGGTGAAGCACGCGCCGTCGTCCTCGAACAGGCGAGGCTCGGCCTCGATCAAGTCAAGCAGGCGGTGGTGGACTATGTGTCCTCCCACTGGGACCAGTCCCGGCTGGCCGATGTGCCGCCCAATCTGGTCGCCGTTCGTGGTGCGCTGCAGCTCGCTGGTCTTGATCACCCGGCGCGTCTGATCGGGCGCTGTGCGCGCTATGTCGAAGCTGAGCTCTTTGCTGGCAAGCAGCCGGACTGGCAAGCGCTGGACAACTTCGCGGACGCCATCAGTGGGATCGACTATTACCTGGAGCGGCTCTCTGAACAGAGCCGTGCTGCCGGTAACGACATTCTGGAACTGGTTGAAAGCAGTCTGCGCACACTGGGCTACGCCGATGTCGACCCGGGGCCCGCAGAGCTGACCCCGGAGGCTGGTACCTTGCCAGAGCAAGCGGCCGATTCCGAGGCTGCTTCTGCGCCGGCGCTTGAAGAACCGGAGCTCGATGCTCCAGTGTCCGATGCCTTTGAGTCCGAAGGGTCGGAACCGGCAGCGGCAGAGCCCGAGCCGGAGCCGGAGCCGGAAATGCTCGAGGCCGAACTGCCCCCATCAGCTGAGGTTTCGGCTGCAGCTGACGACGAGCCATTGCCCACTGCCGACCTCGCTGCCGATGAGGAGGCTGCAGGCAAGGGCGACCTGATGGATTCGCTGGTCAGCGATGATCTACTCGGGGACCTGCAGCAGGTGCCGGACGATCAGGAGGACGCCACCGAAACTTCTGCGGATACACAAGCCCTTCCGGAGCCACTCGAAGCGGAGTCCTTGGAAGAGCTGTCGATTGATGAATTCACCGTCGACGCAGACGACGACACCAGCGACGCGGATAACATCAGCCTGGATCAAGCAGGGCCGGAACTCAACGAGCTCGACATGACGGACGTCAGTCCGCCGCCGGCGTCTGCACCGGAGCCGGCGACCGCAGATGCCGACCTGGAAACCGGTGAACTTGACGAAGACATCCTGGAGATCTTCGTCGAAGAAGTCACGGAAGTGCTCGAGACACTGAGCGAGTGGTTACCGCGTTGGGCGCAAGCGCTGAACGATGAGGAAGCGCTGACCGAAACGCGCCGTGCCTTCCACACCCTGAAGGGCAGCGGTCGGATCGTTGGTGCCACCACGCTGGCCGAGCTGGCCTGGTCGGTTGAGAACATGCTCAACCGGGTGATGGACGGCACATTGCAGGCCAACTCGGACTTCCCTGCCCTTGTGGCCGAGGCAGTGGACGCCATGCCGCAGCTGCGTGACGCTTTCAGTGCCCGAACCAGTGCGCCTAACGAGGCTGATGTGGCGCAAATCATGGAGCGTGCCGACCTGCTGGCTTCTGGGGGCTCGCTCGATGAGCTGTCATCTGGTGGTCGAGCCGATGAAGTCATCGACCTGACGCTGGCCGATGCCAAAGCCGAAGGGGCTCGGAGCACTTCAGACGACGACAAGGAGATGCTGCCCGAAATCGAGTTTGCCGACTCGGACCGGGCCGACGATGAAACCATGGGCCTGTTCGAGGCCGAGGCTGCGGATCATCTGGCGGCGCTGGAGGCTAGTTTTCTTGGCGATGATGCTCTGCCGGGGCGCCGCCTTGACGATGACATACTGCGCCGCTTCCACACATTGCGTGGCAGCGCCAGTGTTGCCGGCATCGCCCCTGTCTATCGCATCGCATCGGCGCTGAACGAAGTTGCTGTCGCCGTGCATGACAGTGATAAGGTTCTGGACGCTGATCTGTTCGATTTCTTCCAGCAAGGCGTCTATGCACTTAAGCGCTGTACTGAGGCCCTGCTGCGCGGTGCGGAGCCCGACGAAGACGTAGCGCTGTTTGAAACCGAAGCACGGCGTCTGGTTGATGCCATGGGCGATGAGGTTCGCTCAATGGGCGCCCTGCTCAGCCTCGGTGGTGCCGACGCCCTGCTGCATGCGCAGCAGTTCCTGGAATCCTGGCGTGACGGCGAGGAAGACCTGGCCAGGTTTTCCGACCTAGTGGCCGCATTGCATGAAGTGCGCAATGAAGCTGAAGCGCAGAATCAGGACCAGGTGCGCATCCTGGCAGACATACTGCTGACACACTACGACGTGCTTGAGAATCAGGCCCTGTCGGCAGAGCGTGCCGGGCTGCTGATCGAAGCCCATGAACAGCTGCTGGTGCTGTTTGACGCCATCGCAGCAGCGCAGTCACTGCCGAACGTTGACCCCTTGCTGCTCGATCTGGAGCAGGCGCTGCAGCCGGCACCCACCCCGGAACCCGAGGCCGAGACGCCCGCTACGGAGACCTCACCCGCGCGTGAGGTGGCGCCTGAATCTGAGCCTGAAGCAGGAACGCCTGTGGCGCCGACCACAGCTGGACCGTCAGCGCCGGCGGATACAGTCTCGTCTACTGCAGCCGTCGCTCTGCCCGAGCTGCCGGAAGACACAGACCCGGAAATCCTCAACATCTTTGTCGAGGAAGCCGATGAACTCCTCGAGAACATGGACCAGAGCATCCATGAGTGGTTGGCGCAGCCTGACAACCGGATTCACATAGAGAATCTGCTGCGGGCACTGCATACCTTAAAGGGCGGTGCCCGACTGGCAGGCCTGGCCGAGTTTGGTGACGAGACGCACGCTTTTGAGTCCTATTTGATCAGCGTCCAGGACGAGGACAGTTTCGGTACCGATCTGTTTGATCGCGTGCAAATGCGCCACGACGAGCTGGCGCATCTGCTGGCGCTGATCAAGGCAGCCGCTGGCCTGGGTCCAGTACCGCAGGCCCGCCCGCAGGATGCCGCACCGCAGGCACCGGCGGCACCTGCGCAGGAGGCAGCTGCAGATACCCGCAGTACGGCGGGTGAAGCTGAGCCAGAGGTGTCGGATGAAGAAGCGGCGCCCGCCCCGGCGCGCCCTCCGGCACAGTCTCAAGCGCCCTCTCCGGCACAGGCTCAGCCTGAGCCGCAACCGGAACGGCCGGCCCAGCCGGCAGCGTCGGCGGATGATGGCGCGGCGGATGACGTATCAACCCGAACACCGGCGGAACCACGCCCCGTTGCCGAGGCACGTGAGCTGATCCGGGTTTCCGCCAACCTGTTGGAAGAGCTGGTGAACGTTGCCGGTGAGTCGAGCATTATCCGGTCGCGCGTTGAACAGGGTATCAGTGACTTCACAACAGCGCTCGATGAGATGTCCATGACCATTGAGCGGATGCGGGAACAACTGCGCCGCCTGGAAATAGAAACCGAAGCGCAGATCCAATACCGCCAGGAGCAGATCGAAGTCTCCGATGACGCTGAGTTCGATCCCCTTGAGATGGACCGTTACTCACAACTGCAGCAGCTTGCTCGGGCGTTGTCCGAGAGTGCTTCGGACATGCTCGATCTGAAGGAAACGCTCAGATATCGCGCCCGAGAGTCAGAGACGCTGCTTATTCAGCAGGCACGACTGAATACGGAGTTGCAGGAAGGTTTGATGCGCACCCGAATGGTGCCGTTTGGCCGCATGATACCGCGACTTCGCAGAATCGTTAGGCAGGTGGCTCGTGAAGTCGGTAAGGAAGTTGAGTTCAACGCCTACAATGTTGAAGGCGAGCTGGACCGGAACGTCCTTGAGCGGGTCGTCCCTGCTCTGGAGCATATGCTGCGAAACGCGGTGGATCATGGCATTGAAAAGCCAGATCTGCGTACTGCCTTTGCCAAGCCGCCCATGGGGCGTATTGATATGCACCTGGCCCGAGAAGGCGCTGATGTGCTGATCGAGATCACCGACGACGGTCGTGGTATCGATGTGGAATCGGTACGCGCCAAGGCGGTATCCCGTGGTCTGATGCAGGCCGAGGACCGGCTGGATGATGAGGCGGTGCTGCAGTTTATTTTTGCGCCAGGCTTCTCCACCGCTGAAGCCGTTACCCAAATCTCCGGGCGCGGCGTTGGTATGGATGTGGTGCATACCACGGTCAAGCAGCTCGGCGGCAGCATTGACATCACATCGACGCCGAACAAGGGCACTCGCTTTACTGTCAGGCTACCGTTCACTGTATCGGTGAACCGGGCCCTGATGGTGGCCGTTGCCGACGACCTGTATGCCATCCCACTCAACGCTATTGAAGGCATCGTGCGTGTACCGGCTCAGGATCTGGAGGACATTTACGCCCAGGAAGGCGGCTTTGAGTATGCCGGTGCGCCCTATCGCCTGCGTTATCTCGGCCACTATCTGGGCCGTGATTACGTGCCGAGGCCCGACCAGACTTCGGTGCCTGTGGTGCTGGTTCGCGCCGGTGACCAGTCAGTCGCCATTCACGTCGACGGCGTACATGGCAGCCGCGAAATCGTCGTAAAGAGCCTGGGGCCGCAGTTTGCTGGTGTGGCAGGCATCTCGGGCGCCACCATTCTTGGCGATGGCAGCGTGGTGGTCATTCTGGATCTGGTCGGCCTGGTGCGCAGTCAGACGGCCAGCATCAGCATGTCCATGGCAGCGCCGCAGGCAGATGCCGAGCGGCCGCCCTGTGTCATGGTGGTCGATGATTCCGTCACCGTGCGCAAAGTCACCTCGCGCGTGCTGGAACGCCAGGGTATGGATGTGCTGGTGGCCAAGGATGGTGTCGAGGCAGTCGCCATGCTGGCGGAGCAGAAGCCGGACATCATCCTGCTCGACATCGAAATGCCGCGCATGGACGGCTTCGAGGTTGCTCGGCACATCCGCAACGATGAGCGGCTGCAGGATCTGCCGATCGTCATGGTCAGTTCCCGAACGGGTGCCAAGCACCAGGAGCGTGCTGTGGAGCTGGGGGTCAACCGCTTCCTCGGCAAGCCGTTCCAGGAAGCAGAACTGTTGTCGACCATTGATGCACTGGTGCACGCCTGAGGCGTCAAGGAGAACAGCGCGTGGCAGAGCAAGCAACTTCAGCGACGACGGGCGAAGCGACCTGTGTATTGATACCGGTGGGTGCTCAGATGCTGCTGCTGCCCAATGTCACCGTGGCTGAGATCCTGGCCTGGCGGCGCATCAAGGCTTTCGACTGGCAACCGGACTGGTGTGCCGGCCTGCTGGGTTGGCGGGGCCAGAATCTGCCGGTGGTTCGCTTTCCAGTGCTCAACGACATGGCAGACGCCGATATTGAACAGGGCCGCTGTATCCTGGCCATGAACCGCGTCCGCAGCCCCAGAGGTCCGGCGTTTTACGGTCTGGTCGCCAGTGGTCTGCCTCGGCTGGTGCATCTGAGCAGCGCTGATGTCGTAAACAACCGGGTCGGTCTGGGTCCGGCTGAGTCTGCCTCGG
Source organism: Pseudomonadales bacterium (assembly GCA_007128525.1). Classification (GTDB taxonomy): domain Bacteria; phylum Pseudomonadota; class Gammaproteobacteria; order Pseudomonadales; family Azotimanducaceae; genus SKXG01. The sequence goes on from SKXG01000345.1 coordinate 10,543, forward strand.
TCAAAGTGGGTACGGAAGTCGCCGTGATCCCCAGCCTGGAACTGATCGAAGGCAAGCTGTCGAGCCTGCCACCGCTCTGATTTCGCTTTCAGGGCGCCTGCCAGTCCCAGCGCTGACGGATCAGGCTCAGTGCGGCGACCGGCGCCGTATCCGCACGTAAAATCCAGGGTCCGAGGCCCACCGGCTGCGCTTTGCAGCGGCTCTGAATCTGCGCCGTTTCAACCGCGCTGAAGCCGCCTTCCGGCCCGACAAAGACGCTGGTGTCCGCGACCGGCAGCGCGGCCTCCAACAGCGGTGCACCCGGCGCCAGCAGCAGACAGTAGCTGTTTGCCAGGGCAGCAAGCGCCTCATCCAGCGGCCTTGGCTCGTGCAGTACGGGCAGCCTGGCCCGGCCACATTGCTCGCAGGCGGCGCCGATGACCTTGCGCCAATGCTCCAGCCGATTGGCAAGCCGCTTTGCGTCCAGCCGACGCTCCGTGCGTTCCGTGTGCAGCAGCCAGATGTCGGTCACGCCCAGCTCCGTGGCCTTCTGCAAAGCGAAGTCGAGTTTCTCACCTTTGATCAGGCTTTGTGCCAGATGCAGCCGGCAGCGATACGGCGCTTCTACGCTATGCAGTGACTGGAGCTCCAGCTGCCAGTGCCGGCCGGCACTGGCCAGGCGCGCCTTGAAGGTACTGCCGCGCCCGTCAAAGACATGAACGGCGTCACCGCTGCGCAGGCGCAGAACCCGGGTCAGATAATGTGCCGCCGCCGGTGGCAGGTCAGCCACCATGCCTGCCTCCAGGCCAGTGTCCAGCAGCAGCCGCGGTGCGGCCATATCACAGCTCCAGCCGGTCCAGTAGCGCCAGTGTCGGCAGCGCCTGGTTCAGCGTGTAGAAGTGCAGTCCTGGTGCGCCGCCATCGAGCAGGCGCCGGCACAGTCCGGCGACTACGTTCTCGCCGAAAGCGCGCAGCGCTGCGTCATCGTCCTGCAGCGATGCCAGCCGCTTCCGGATCCAGCGCGGAATCTCTGCCCCGCAACCGTCTGAGAAACGCACCAGGTTGGCGAAATTGATGATGGGCATGATGCCGGGGACGATCGGCGTATTGATGCCCAGCGCCCGTGCGCGCTCGACGAAGTCGAAATAGGCGTCGGCATTGTAGAAATACTGCGTGATGATGCCGTTGGCACCAGCATCGACCTTGTCCTTCAGATAGGCCAGGTCGGCGTCGGGTGAAGGCGCGTCTGGATGCACCTCCGGATAGGCGGCCACTTCGATGTGAAGCGGATTGTCCACACCCCGAGCAGCCTCATGCTCGCGAATCAGACCAACCAGCTCGCGCGCATAGCGGATCTGCCGGGCGCTGCCCATGCCGGACGGGATGTCTCCGCGCAGCGCAACGATCCGGTTGATGCCCATGGCCAGGTAGGCGTCGAGCAGCGACCTGACCTGATCGTCATCATCCAGGCCGATCGACAGGTGCGGCGCTGCCGGGGCACCGGCAGCGCGCAGCGCCTCGATGGTGGCCAGCGTGCGGTCGCGCGTTGAGCCACCGGCCCCATAGGTGACGGAACAGAACTCCGGCTTGCGGACCGCTAGCCGGTCCCAGGCCCGCAACAGGTTGCGCCGGCCCTTGTCGGTAGCCGGTGGGAAGAACTCGAAGCTCAGACGCACAGCAGCGCCAGACTCAGACTGCGCCACGCAGTGCCTCGGCCTTGTCGGTACGTTCCCAGGTGAAGTTGTCCCCGATGCGGCCGAAGTGGCCGTAGGCGGCGGTTGGCAGGTATATCGGGCGCTTCAGGTTCAGCATGGCGATCAGCCCCTGCGGGCGCAGGTCGAAGTGTTCGCGGACCAGTGCCGCAATGCGGTCATCATCGATGGTGCCGGTACCGAAAGTGTTGACGCTGATAGACGTTGGCTCGGCCACGCCGATGGCATAACTCACCTGGATTTCGCAGCGCGACGCCAGACCGGCGGCGACGATGTTCTTGGCCACATAGCGGCCCGCGTAGGCTGCCGAGCGGTCCACTTTTGACGGGTCCTTGCCGGAAAATGCGCCGCCACCGTGCCGGGCCATGCCGCCATAGGTATCGACAATGATTTTGCGTCCGGTCAGGCCGCAGTCGCCAAGTGGCCCACCAATGATGAACTGGCCGGTGGGATTGATGTGGATGCGAGTGCGCTCATTCAGCCACTCGGCCGGTATCACCGGCTTGACGATGGTCTCCATCACAGCCTCACGCAGCTCGTGCTGCGTAATATCAGGCGCATGCTGGGTCGACAGCACCAGGGCCTCAACAGCCACCGGTTGCCCGTTCTCATACCGCAGCGTCAGCTGACTCTTGGCGTCCGGCCGCAGGAATGTCGCGGTGCCATCGCGGCGCACTTCGGCCTGACGCTGCACCAGGCGGTGTGCATAGGTGATGGGTGCTGGCATCAGCACGTCAGTTTCGTCGCTGGCATAGCCGAACATCAGGCCCTGGTCGCCGGCACCCTGTGCCTTGTCGCCTGCCTCGTCGACGCCCATCGCGATGTCTGACGACTGCTGGCCAATGGCGTTGATGACAGTGCAGTTCTCCGGGTCGAAGCCGATGTCGGCGCCGGTGTAACCGATGTCGCGAACGACCTTGCGCGCCAGATCGTCGAAGTCAACCTGGGCGTTGGAGCGAATTTCGCCAGCCAGCACCAGAATCCCGGTCTTGATCAGGGTCTCAACGGCGACCCGGGAATCCGGATCCTGTGCCAGCATGGCATCCAGGATGGCGTCGGAGACCTGGTCCGCGACCTTGTCCGGATGCCCCTCGGAGACGGACTCGGATGTGAAGCTGAGATATTCGGCCATGTCGGGATTCCTTGGACTAAAGGCCGCGGATTTTACCCATTGTCCGGCGACGCTGCATCGACCAGATGCCGCGCCGCCCTGAATCCTGCTAAAGCA
>SKXG01000053.1 GCA_007128525.1 Pseudomonadales bacterium
ACACACTGGCCGCCCGCGCTGGCGCCACCTATCCATTTGGTCATATCGGTGCCATATCAATGCAGGATCCCGACGGCTATTACCCGGACTTCTATCCGGTAGACAAGCCCATCAGTGCCGGGTCCCTGATGATGACCGAGTTTGCCCTTGGGTTTGGCAACTATTGGGCCAAGCTTTGGGGTTCCTACTTTGTCGGTGAGCCTGACGCCGACTACCGGCGGCTGTTCGAGGTGGCTGCGCGGGTGCACGACGATCTGCAGGTTGGTTTGCGTGCCGGCCTGAGCGGCAAGCAGGTCAATGCGTTTCTGGCGCCGATAGAGGCGGCAGGCCTCGAGCAGCCGGCCAATGTACTGGTAGGCGGCTGGAGCAGCATGAACCATCCGCCACAGATGGGGGCCATGTCGAGCAGCCTCAGTCAGCGCTTTACCGAGCCTTTTGCAGATGTCGTGCTGGAACCACGGCAGTCGGTCACCATTCAGGCCTGGTTGAACATCCCGAAGACGCGCAAGGGCCTCTGGGTGGGCTCATCAGGCGTCATCACAGATTCGGGCTACGAAAGCTTCAATCGTTACCCGGTTAGCAAGTTGCGCGTGGCTGGCGACAAACAGGCCATTCCCGCGGCCAACGTGTACGTCAACGTCAGAGGCCGAGTGATGGACATCGGCAACGGTCGCATCGTGGTGCGTGATCAAGACGGCGTCGACATCCCGATGTGGTTGTCGCAGAACTGGAGCGTTCAGGTGATGCGGCCGATTTCATTCGGTGATTTGCAGCACGGCCGGTTTGTTGGCGCGGTTGAGCTAGCCGAGTCAGACAGTCGCGGCAAGGCGTTGGAGGTTCACATGTACGAGCCGCAGGTGCGGCTGGCTGAAGGCAGCGTGGCCTGGGACCGTCCCTTTGGGGCAAGGATGACACAGGGCGACCTGGTGGCAACCAGCAGCCTGGCCAACGGGTGTGAAATGGAACTGGCCTTCGGCAGCAGCAAGCGAACCATTGCTGTCGGCAATGATGTGCCGATTGTGCTGATCAGTAATGAGGGGCGAGAGAACATTCAGGCGGGCGTTGAGGTGTTCATACTGGCGTGGCCGGAGTACGACGGCAGCCTGCGGGTCGATGCTGTGGGCACAGGTGTGGACGGTGCTTTGCCGCCGATGTGAGGCCAGGGCGTCTCTGAATCCCCTGTTGGCAGCCGGGCAGCACCCAAGCTGTCCGGCTGCACGTTTTTTCTTCAGTGTGGCGTCTCGAAGTTTGGAATCAGCGACCGGTAAACTTCGGCTCGCGCTTTTCACCGAAGGCGCGCAGCGACTCCCGGAAGTCTTCCATCTGCGTCAGGCCGCGGAAGTGCATCATCAGGTGTTCGACTGCGGTATCGAAGGTTTCATCCATACCCATGCGCATCATGCGCTTGGTGGTCTGTACCGCCATCGGCGCATTGGCGGCAATGTCTTCGGCCCACTGTTTTGCTGTTGCCAGCAGTTCGTCCTGTGGCAGGACGGCGTTGACCAGCCCCATGTCCAGGCTTTCCTGTGCATTCAGGACACGGCCCCGATAGAAAATTTCGGCGGCCTTGCCCCAGCCGATCAGGCGCGGCAGCAGCCAGGTGCCGCCACTTTCCGGCACCACATTGCGCTTGACCATCAGCGCCGCCAGCTTGGCGTTGTCAGCCATCAGGCGAATGTCGGCGATCAGGGTCATGTCCATGCCGTAGCCGGCTGCGGGGCCATTGATCGCGGCGATCACCGGCTTGTCGATGTTCCACATCACCGTAATCGGGTTGCCGTACAGGTCGAACAGCTGTTGCGGTGGTTTCTCGCCGTCACTGCCGCTTTCGCGACGCTCGCGGCTGGCTTTCAAGTCCAGGCCGGAACAGAAACCGCGTCCGGCGCCGGTCAGAATGATGACCCGAACCGAGGAGTCCCGATTGGCTTCCTTGAGCTTTTCCGTCAGCTCACCCAGCATCGGCGTGCTGATGGCATTCAGCGTGTCGGGCCGGTTCAGCGTCAACGTCAGTACGTAGCCGTCCTGTTCAACCAGCAGTTCTTCGGTGCGTGATGCGGATATCGTCATGGCAATCCCCTCTAGCCTTGAAAAGTCCCACGAAAAATCGGTTTGCAGACGTTACCACAGCCGACGTCACTGCGAGCGCGCGACGATACCCATCAGCTTGTAGACGAGCTGACTGGCCGCGAACTCGTAGGCGTGAAAGCCGGGAATCGGGGCAAACTCAAGCACATCGAAACCAATGATCTGGCGCTGGCGGGCAACAGACTCGAACAGGCCGAGTGTCTGGTACCAGCCCAGCCCGCCCGGTACCGGCGTGCCGGTTGATGGGAAGATGGACGGGTCCATGCCGTCGATGTCCAGTGTGAAGAACACCTTGTCCGGGAAGTCCGCCGGCAGCTGAATGCTGTTGATGTTCTGCGGCACCAGCACGTCGGCATCAAGGTGTCTGACGCCGAACGTTTTACGCGCCTGCATCTCTTCTTCGCAGTAGGCCCGCACACCGAGCTGAAACAGCGGCAGTCCGGCTTCCACCGCCAGCCGCATGACGGAAGCATGGCTGTGGGGGTCACCTTCATAGGCGTCGCGCAGGTCGGCATGGGCGTCGATCTGCACGATGCCGAAATCGCGCACGCCCGCATCGAGGTAGCCCTTCAGCACGCCCCAGGTCACGCTGTGCTCACCGCCGAGGCCGACCACCAAGCCACCCTGCTCGACAATGGCGCGGGTTGCGGACGCGATGTTTGCCATCACGTCGGGCGTCGCCACGCTGCAGTCGACAGCCGGATGCGTGTAGATGCCGAGCGCGCTTGGGTTGCTGTAGCCGTCCCAGGTTTCCAGTTGCTCGGAGGCTTCGATGATGGCCGCCGGACCCTGACCGGTGCCGCCGCCGTAGGAGACAGTACGTTCGAATGGTATGGGCAGCACATGGAAGCGCGCCTGGGCTGGATCGGGCTGCTCGATTTCCGAGCCGAGAAATATGCTGTCAGTCATGGTGAGGTCCAGTCTGCGCGCGGCTCAGGACAGCCGCGTCTTGAAGTCTTCGTAGCCAAATTCGCGCACTACGCGCAGCGCGTCCGTCTCTGAGTTCCACAGCACAATGGCGGGCAGCTTGGTGCCATTGAAGGTGGTGGTCTTGACCATGGTGTAGTGCGCCATGTCTTCAAAAATCAGCCGCTGGCCGATCTCAAGCGGCTTGGGAAAGGCGTAGTCGCCAATGACATCGCCAGCCAGGCAGGTCATGCCGCCGAGCCGGTAGGTGTGCGGGAAGGCATCAGGCTGTCCGGCGCCGCTGATGGCGGCGCGGTAAGGCATTTCCAGCGTGTCCGGCATGTGGCAGGTCGCTGAGGTGTTCAGGATGGCCTGGTCCAGGCCGTTCCAGCTGAGGTCGAGCACTTCCGCAACCAGTATGCCGGTGTGGATGGCAACGGCTTCGCCGGGCTCCAAATAGACCTGGACCTGGTGCCGGTCGGCGAACGCACGGATGGCATCGACCAGCGCATCGCGCTGATAGTCGTCGCGGGTGATGTGGTGCCCGCCACCGAAATTCACCCACTGCATCTGCGGCAGGAACGCGCCGAACTTGTCTTCCACCGCCTTGAGTGTGCGCTGCAGCGGCGGGAAGTCGTGTTCGCACAGGGTATGAAAGTGCAGACCGCTGATACCCTCAAGCGACTGCCCTTCGAACTGTGCGCGCAGAATGCCGAGCCGTGAGCCGGGTGCGCACG
>SKXG01000273.1 GCA_007128525.1 Pseudomonadales bacterium
CGTGTCGGCGCACTTGGCACAGGCTGGCGGGTGGCCATGACGACGCTGGCGCATGAACGTCGCAGTTTTGGAGATCGCAACACGACGAATGTTCAGGGCAGATCCGGGCGAATCTACGATGAGCTGCGCGCGGAGATCGCGATTCAGAATGAGCCCTATCGCTGGTATCCACAGCGGGCAGGGCGAGTGGATCTGGTTCTGCCTCAGGCGAAGGCAAGCTCGCGCCTGCAGGATCCCGTTGTACGGCAGGATATTGCCCGCTTGCTGTGTACGGCACGCAGCGCGCAGTGGATGGCTGCTCGCGCGCGGGCCTCGCAGGCATTGGGCCGTCCGGCAGGTCCAGAGGGGTCCCTGGGGAAGCTGGCGGCCAGCCAGGTGGCGCGCCAAGCCTCACATGTGCACACCTTGATTGCCGGTGCAAACGCCATGCTCGCCGGCGAGGATGGTCCACTTGATGGCCTTGTGGCGGAAATTCTGTTGTCCGTGCCGGCGACTTCCATAGCGGGCGGTACTGACGAAATCCAGAAAAACATCATTGCCGAGCGTGTGCTGGGCATGGAAAAAGAGCCGCGCTTCGACACTGGCCCATTCCGGGATGTGCCCAGGAATGGTTGAGCCTTTCCTGCCAGCAGCTTCTGCGGTTACTGCAGGTCGCTGAAAGGTGACGGCGCATTTCCTGGCAAGGGCACTCGAAAGCTGTTCAGCAGCATTGAGACCCCCGTGTAGTACGCCATCAGCATCAACAGGTCCGCCAGCCCTGCTTCACCGAGGTGGTCGACAGCCAACGCGTAGGTCTCATCGGAAAGTTGTTGTGTGTTGTGCAGTTCTGAGGCAACACGGTACACCAGGGCCTCACCTTCATTTTCGAATTCCGGCCGTTCACCTTTACGGATGGCCTCAATGACTGGCTCTGACACACCAGCGCGGCGGGCGAGACGGGCGTGTGCCCACCATTCGAAGTCAGCCTGCCAGTGTGCGCCGACGACTAGAATGGCAACTTCCAGTTCGTTGTCCGGCAAATGGTTGTGAAAGCGCAGCGCTTCACCCAGTGCTTGAAACCGTCCGCCGGTGAGTGGACTGTACAGCAGCGCATTGAACGGGCCGACCAGGCTGCCATCGGGTTGCGTCAGGGTTGCATTCTTGCTGCGCTCGCCACCTGTGAGGGCGTCATAGACTTCCCTCTGATCGGTCGTCAGGTCATCCGGTGTCAGCAGTTTCAATCTGGTCATAGGGCTACGTGCTCCGTGCAGGGTTTACAGATGGTGCGCCTTGGATGTGAGCTTGTCGAGAGGTTGTTGGTGGTTGCTGGTTGGGTAGCGGCAGGCCATGCTGCGCGGTATGAAGGCCGGTTGTGTTGCCTGTGAATGAAAGGGGAGGGCTGATCAGTGGATGGGTTGAACTTTGCGGATTTGTTCGAAGCGCTTGCACGCGAGGTCGGTGAACGTACCGCCCTGATACATGGCGAGCGGTCGATCAAATGGGCCGAGTTTGATCAGCGCAGCAATCGCCTGGCGCGGTGGCTCCAGGACAAGGGTTTGGCACCGGGTGCAAAAGTCGGTTTCTATTTGCGCAACAGCCCGGCCTATTGCGAACTCTTCGCTGCCTGCGTCAAAGCACGCCTGGTTCATGTCAACGTCAACTATCGTTATGTGGATCGGGAGTTGCATCATGTGCTGGACAATGCTGATGTCGAGGCGCTGGTCTTCGACGCTGACTTTGCACCTCAGGTTCTGAAGCTGCAGAGCCGGCTGCCCAAGTTGAAGGTCGGTATTCAGGTCAACGATTATCACCCTGCAGAAAGCTCAGAGCCGGATACTTTCGAGATGTACGCCGACTTCGAGCAAATCTGCAGCAAGGGTGACGACAGCCCGCTCAAGTTAGAGCGCAGCGGCGACGACCTGCTGTTTATGTACACTGGTGGCACGACAGGTATGCCCAAGGCTGTGATGTGGCGACAGGCCGATCGAATCGCCATTTTTGGCATGGCCGAGGGCACGCCGGAGGCCCATGCGCGCACGATCGCTGGCAGTGCGGCAGTCCCCATTCATCTGCCAGCCTGTCCGCTGATGCACTCGACGGGCCTGACATCGACACTCTCTGCGTTGTGTCGAGGCGGTACCGTCGTCACGCTGAAGTCACGTCGCTTTGATCCCATTGAGTGCCTGCGTGAGATCGAGCGAAACCAGGTGCAGTCGGTTGCCATCGTTGGTGACGCTTTCGCCATTCCAATACTGGATGCGCTGCGGGACGGTGAACGTTTCGATTTGCGGTCCGTAAAAACCATTCGTTCGGCTGGCGTCATGTGGCGTGATACGTGCAAGTCTGCGCTGCAGGCGTACTTTCCAAATGCCCTGATGCATGATTCTTTTGGTTCGTCCGAGGGATCCGGCCTGGGGGTATCCATCAGCGGGCCAGAGGAACTGGTGCCGACCGGCGTGTTCCGGCCCGGGCCGGGCGTTACCGTGCTTGCGGAGGACTTCCGCGAGGTAATACCGGGCTCCGGTGAGGCCGGCATGATCGCCAAGTCGGGAAATGTACCCGTTGGATACTACAAAGACCCGGAACGCAGCGCCCGTACCTTCCCCGTAATCAATGGGATTCGTTACACCCTGCCAGGTGACTGGGGCACGATTGAGGCAGATGGCACCCTGAAACTTCTTGGTCGCGGCAGTGGCTGCATCAATACGGGCGGCGAAAAAGTGTATCCGGAAGAAGTGGAGGAAGCGTTGAAGTCGCATCCCGGTGTGGTCGACGCCTTCGTCGTTGGCATGCCGGACCCGAAGTGGGGGCAGTGTGTGTTGGCCGTCATCTGCACCCGCCAGGACGAATCACTGTCTCTGGATGACCTGCGTCCGTATCTGGACGCCCGGCTTGCTCGCTACAAGCACCCAAAGGAGGTCTTCCAGATGAGCGAGGCGCCGCGAGCACCCAATGGCAAGGCCGATCTGGCGGCGGTTGGGGCGTTTTTCACCTAGCAGCTGGGGTGATCCACTAATGCCCGGCATCCAGTCGGGCGATACACGTTGGAATGCCAGTACTGAGAAAGACGCAAGGACACAAGGCGTTGGTCAGAGGTTCCCTAGGTACCACGCATCTTGTAAATCGCCCGCTGCCAGATCGTCATCACGCAGGCCTTGTCATGATCGCGAAAGAGGTTGAATTGGCAGTCCGCGAACTCATGTCCCTTCTTCGTGAACAGGTCGAGGATCGTCATTTCGCTGATTAGGTGGGTGCCAAGCGGTACGGGACAAAAATTCCGGGAGCGTGTCTCGAGGTGAACCCAGGGGCTCATCGCAGCAACACTCCCAAAGTGGCGGTTGCCGCAGCCGAGCAGCATGCCCGGATTCGCGTAACCGCCGCTACCGTCCTGACCATCGGTGCGCAAAAGCGCAGGCATTGCGGACTGATCCCTAACGTAGCGGGCCATTTCATGCTCGGCGGACCAGCGGAATCGCTTGGCGCGGCACCCGGAGGCCTTTAGCGCGAGCATGTTGTCCGCACTGGCAGCGGGGCGCTCATAGGTGTCGTCGAGCAGTGCCAGGCCCTGGTACTCCGGCGCCGGCGGCGGCTCTGACGGCAAGGTCACGGTCGCGACCGCGCAGAGGTCTCCACCGCTGTGTAGCTCAGCCGTATAGTTGCCGTTCTGCGCTGTAGTCTTTACATCGAACGGCGCATGATCATAGAGTGGTGTACGCACCTCAACATGTGCGTGCCCGCGCGTC
>SKXG01000092.1 GCA_007128525.1 Pseudomonadales bacterium
TGCCGAACTCGGTTTCAAAACGGTACGTGGGCCGTATCCCGAAGACGGGATTCCCCATCTCGAGATGATCAGAGCTGCGGCGTCAGAACAGTGAAAACGGCGACTTGCCGCGCTTGCGCCCGCCACCCAGTCGACGCCTGCGTCTCATGCGCGAAAGCAGGGCCTGTTCGCGTGCCTTGAGAAAGTCACCGCGGTTCATTTCATCCGGGTCCATGCCGCGCCGCTTGGCCTCGTGGTCGCGGTATTGCACGAAGTCACGATAGGCGTCGATTTCCGGTGAAAGCTCACGGCAGAGCAGTTCGACCATGATGGCATCGTCGAGAAAACCGATGCCCGGGATATGGTCGGGAATAAGGTCTTCCGGATTGTTGAAGTAGGCCAGAGCGGCAAGTACCCGCCGTTGTCCCACTTCCTGCATGCCCCAGCCCTCGTCTTCGAGCATGTCAATCAATACCTGCAGTTGACTGAGACGATCTCGGATGTAATCCGAGCCAACTTCTTCGTCAACCTGCTTGAGCAGCTGACGCGCACTTTCGATGATGGTGTCGCGTGGCTGTTCGTCGGTGTTCTCCATCGCCTTGCGGGCCATGGACCGAAAGCGTTCGAGATCCTTTTCTGTAAATTCGAGCGTAATGCGCAGACTCATGAGTTGTTCCTTGAATGGTCGGTCAACGACGTACACCAAAACGATATAGCGTAGATGCCCACGGGCGAGGCGTCAATGGGCAGCGATTGGAGTGGTGCGGTGAAATCGCGAACGGAGGACTTTCGTCACTCCGGGGAAAACGTGTGGCACTGCTGTCATGCATGTCATGCAGCCACGATGAACAAGGCGATACAGGCTCCCAGGCCGGCCAGCCAGGCCAGCGAGCGAGCCAGATGGATGTCGGCCAGGTAGCAGGTTGCGTAGGCGATGCGCGCGGCAATGAACAATATGGCGATGAAATCGACCGTGGACTGGGTCGCGCCTGCGATGTGCGCGATGATGACCGCGGCGGCAAATAGGGGAAATGCCTCGAAACTGTTTTGCTGGGCCCACCAGGCTCGCTTGCGGTAGCCAGTGACCGTTTCGTACCACTCGCGAGGGCGCCGATTATTGAAGCTGCGGTCTCCGACCTTGGCGATGCCAGCCAGCAGCAACGGCAACAGTGCGGCGATGAGTACACACCAGAGGGCGATGGTCATGTCCCTTCCTTCGAATCGTTTCAGGAGCGTGCAGGATAAACTACGGCAGCGCGCTGTAACAGTGTCGGAGGTCACCTCATAGGATGGTTTACACAGGCATTGTCCGCCGGTAGTGTAGTCGGCCATGGAGATGCAGGGCGAAGTGAGCGGGGCATGATCAACGCGCGATGCAGGATGGGGGCCGACCTTGCCTGGAGCTGGAGGTTGTGAAGGGTTTGATCAACGTTTTCATTGCCGTTGCGATTCTTCTGCTGGGCATATTGCTGACAGCGCGTTTTATCCAGTCGGAGCAACAGGCTGACGCCGAGCTGCAGCGATTTTTTGCCCTGCAGGATCTGGCCACCATGCGAGCCCGCATCGAAGGGCATCTCAATGCCAACCTCATCGCCATGCGCACTTTGCGTGCCGAGCTGACCCTGGATCCAGAGATCGATCCTGATCGCTTTCAGCGCCTGGTGGATGAATTATTGACCGACGAACTCCATACCCTTCACGTGGCGCTGGCGCCGGACCTGGTGATTCGCTACATTCATCCGCTGGCGGGCAACGAGGCTGCCCTGGGGCTCGTCTATCGTGACAACCCGGAGCAGTATGAGTCGATCCAATCAGCACTGAAGGCCGGTGACATTCTGATCAGCGGGCCAGTGGACCTGGTGCAGGGAGGTCGGGCGCTGATTGCCCGGGTGCCGGTGTACCTGCACGGCAGCGCAGAGCTGTGGGGTGTGATTTCGCAAGTTATCGAGCACCAGAGGCTGCTTGCCGACGCCGGCTTGTTCGAGGCCGGAGTGTGGGACATCGGTCTGAGGGGGGTCGACGGTATCGGTGTCGAGGGGGACGTCATTTACGGTTCGTCCGAGCTGTGGCAGCTGGATCCGGTTACGGTACCTATTGAATTGCCGGTCGGGCATTGGAAGTTGGCGGCCATGCCGGGTTCGAGGGTCTGGGAGCGGCCGCTGGGATCCTATGCGCTGCAGTGGTTTGTCGGCATCACGATTTCCGTGATGGCCAGCCTGCTGATTCTCGGCTTGCTGACCAGCCGTCTAAGACTGCAGCAAGCCTTATCTACGATCAGTCACCAGGCCCGCTTCGATGCGCTGACCGGCTTGCCGAATCGTCAGTACTTTACTTATCACCTGGAACAGCACCTTCGTGAGAGCCGGCGGCGTCATCGCCGATGCGCGCTGATGTTTCTGGATCTGGACCACTTCAAGGAAATCAACGACTCGCTTGGGCACGAGGCCGGTGATGAACTGCTGCAGGAAATCAGCCAGCGGATTTCCGGTGTCATTGATGGAGAAGACCTGTTGGCCCGCTTCGGTGGTGATGAATTCGTCATTCTGGTCAAGGACCTGCTTGAAGCAGTCGATGCCGAGCTGGCGGCCGACAAAATTCTCCATACCTTGCAGCCGACGCTGGCCGTCGCCGGGCACGAGGTGAGCGTGGAGGGTTCGATAGGTATTGCCGTCTATCCGGAAGATGGCAGCAATGCGAGTGACTTGCTCAAGCATGCCGATCTGGCTTTGTATGCCGCCAAGTCAGCGGGTCGCGGCACGACTCACTTCTACAATACGTCACTGCGACATCAGTCCGAGAATTATCTCAAGTTACACCACGAGATCCAGCGTGGGTTGACCGAACATCATTTTGAAGTGTTCTATCAGCCGCTGTTTGATGCCGAAAGTCGCAAGGTTACAGGCGTGGAAGCTCTGGTTCGCTGGCACCATCCGGAACAAGGGTTGATGAGTCCGGCCCAGTTCATTCCGGTGGCCGAGCGCACCGGGGCGATTCGGGAGCTGGGCTGTTTCGTGCTGCGCCAGGGATGCATCGACTTTCGCAAGATGAAGGCGGCCGGCCTTGATGTCAGCCTGTCGGTGAATCGATCGCCGCGCGAGTTCAATGATCGCAAGTCGGCTCTGCGCTGGCTCGAGATCCTCGACGAGGAAGGCGTACCGCGTGATCGCCTGATCCTGGAGCTGACCGAATCTCTGTTGATGCCCGACCGGGAACGTCAGCATCAGCTCTTGCGCGACCTGCAAGCCGGTGGTGTCAGGCTGTCAATTGACGATTTCGGCACCGGCTATTCATCGGTGACCTATCTGCGCAAGTTTCCCGTGGCTCAGATCAAGATCGATGGCGCCTTTGTGGCGCACATGAACGAAGATGCCGGCCAGTTTGCCCTGGTCGAGGCGCTGGTCAAGATGGCGCAGGCGCTGGGGCTGGAAGTGGTCGCCGAAGGGGTGGAGACGGCCGAGCAGGCAGATCAGCTCAGGAGGATGGGCTGTCGTCTGTTGCAGGGCTACTACTTCGGGCACCCCATGCCGATCAACGAACTGCTTCGCCGATATATTCAATAGCCGATACCGCCAGAGTCATTTGCTGTCAGGTTTGCGGATTTCGCGGTCGGTCTCTTCGATCTCGTTCACTGCACTTTTAAAGCCCTTGAACGCGCCGCCGAGATCCTTGCCCAAATCCTTGATTTTGCCGCTACCGAAGATCAGCAGCACGATGAGCAGTACCACGAGCA
>SKXG01000182.1 GCA_007128525.1 Pseudomonadales bacterium
AGTACGACACTGGCGGCGATGATCGACTACATCAACGACAATCGCTACCACCACATCCTCACCATCGAGGATCCGATCGAATTCGTGCATGAGAGCAAGAAGTGCCTGATCAACCAGCGTGAAGTGCACCGCGACACCCACGGTTTCAATGAAGCGCTGCGGGTGGCGCTGCGGGAAGACCCCGACATTATTCTGGTCGGGGAGATGCGTGACCTGATGACCATCCGACTGGCGCTCACCGCTGCAGAAACCGGCCACTTGGTATTCGGCACCCTGCATACGACCTCTGCGTCGAAGACCATCGACCGGATCATCGATGTGTTTCCGGCAGAAGAGAAAGACATGGTCCGGTCCATGCTGTCTGAGTCGCTGCAGTCGGTGGTGTCGCAGACGCTGCTCAAGCGTGCCAACGGTGGTCGTGTGGCGGCCCACGAGATCATGATCGGCACGCCCGCCATACGAAACCTGATTCGGGAAGGCAAGGTGGCGCAGATGTACTCGTCCATCCAAACCGGCGCCTCAGCCGGTATGCAGACGCTGGATCAGTGTCTGCTCGACCTTGTTCAGAAACGAGTCATTACGCGCGACACAGCACGAGAGAAAGCCAAAATGCCGGAGAATTTCTAGCCGGCCCGTCATATGAACGGCTGGGCGCTGCGACGACGTTGCAGTACAGCATAGAGGTAGCAGCATGGAGTTCGACAAACTACTCAGGGTGGTTGTAGAAAAAGGCGCGTCGGATCTCTTCATTACTGCCGGGCGACCGCCTTCACTGAAGATCAATGGCAAGATCTATGCCCTGAGCAAACAGCCGCTGTCACCGGAAGAGTCACGCGAGCTGGTGCTTAGCGTGATGAACAAGGATCAGCAGGAAACTTTCAAGAAAGACCACGAGTGCAACTTTGCGATCAATACCCGTGGCCTGGGTCGATTTCGCGTAAGCGCCTTTTATCAGCGCAACCTGATTGGCATGGTTTTGCGCCGTATTGAAGTCAACATACCAACGGTGGCTGAGTTGGGTCTGCCCAACATCATCGAAGACCTGTCCATGACCAAGCGCGGCCTGATCATTTTCGTTGGCGCTACGGGCACAGGTAAGTCAACGTCACTGGCCTCCATGATCGGGCACAGAAATATTCACTCTGCTGGCCACATCATCAGCATTGAGGACCCCATCGAGTTCGTACACCAGCACCGCGGCTGTATTGTCACGCAGCGTGAGGTTGGTGTAGACACCGAAAGCTTTGAAGTGGCGCTGAAGAACACGCTGCGCCAGGCACCTGATGTGATCATGATCGGTGAGGTGCGCACACGCGAAACCATGGAGTATGCGGTGACCTTCGCAGAGACCGGTCACCTGTGCCTGTGTACCTTGCACGCCAACAACGCCAACCAGGCGCTGGATCGCATCATCCACTTCTTCCCGCATGACCGGCACGATCAGATCTGGATGGACCTGTCGCTGAACCTGAAGGCCATTGTTGCCCAGCAGCTCCTGCCCACAGTCGACGGCCAGGGCCGTCGTGCTGCGGTCGAGGTGCTGTTGAACACGCCGCTGGCTTCTGACCATATTCGCAAAGGGGAAGTGCACCTGCTCAAGGACTTGATGAGCAAGTCACGAGAGCAGGGAATGCAGACCTTTGATCAGGCGCTGTACAACCTGTATGCCGCCGGCGATATCAGTTACGAGGCGGCCATTGCACACGCCGACTCGCCGAATGATCTGCGCCTGATGATCAAGCTCGGCGCCGATGCCAACCCGGACCCGATGTCGGCTGTCGCTGACCTGACGCTGCAGGAAACCGAGGACGCTTCGCGCCGCCGACGCTGAGTGCCTTAACAACGCACTGCTGGCGGTTGCGAACGCATGATGGGCCGGTCAGGATCGGCCGGTTTCCGCCAGCCAGCTCTCAGCGATCAGCATGGCCGCAATACCGTGGCGATCCGCAGGCGTATCGGCCATTTGCGCAGCCTCACGGCTGGTCAGCCGCTCATCAATCAAGGCCACTGGCAGGCCATAGCGGCCTTCGAGCTGACGGGCAAAGCGGGCTGCACGGTCGGCCATCTCGCTTTGCGTGTCGTCCATGTTCAAGGGTTCGCCGACGATCAGCTGATCCGGTTGCCACTCCCGAATAAGCCGTTCTATGGCCGGCCAGTCCGGTTTGCCCTGATTGGCGCGAACTGGCGCCATCGGGCTGGCCGTGCCTGTGATGCGCTGGCCCACTGCCACGCCGATGTACTTGAGGCCATAGTCGAAGGACAGCACTACCCGAGCCTTTGGGCCGGCTTGAGGGCGAGCGTCAGGCATAGCCGGCCTGCGGCGCCATCAGCCGAAAGTCGATGCCAAGCAGGGCCGCGGCGCGCTGCACCCGCTCAGACAACGGCGCATCAAAGAGAATTTCGCTGGCCTGTTCTGCCGTGGTTGGGCAACTCAGCCAGACATTGGCGGCCAGTTCCTCTTCCAGCTGGCCCGGCCCCCATCCGGCGTAGCCCAGGGCCAGCAGGTAACGCTGCGGGCCTTCGCCTCGACCCAGTGCCTCCAGCAAATGACGTCCGCTGCCGAGCATCAGGCCCTGACCCAGTGCCATGCTGTCGGCATCCGTGCTGTCATCGTGCAACAGGAAGCCGTGCTCGCTCTGTACAGGCCCGCCCACCAGAACCGGCGCCTGCAATGTGCTGGCAGGGGCGTTGCTGGTCGGAATATCGAGCTCACTGAGGACGTCGCTGATCAGCAGGTCGGCGCTGCGGTTGACCAGCAGTGCCATGGCGCCGTCGGCATTGTGCTCACACAAATACAGGATACCGCCACCGAAGTAGTCCCCGGCCAGGCTGGGCATGGCGAGCAGAAACTGGTTCTTGAGAAAGGGCGCTGTCATATCAGGACGAGGAGCGATACTGGTTCTGCCGGAACTGCCAGGTGCGGATGATCTCGAGCACGTCGGTCTCCCGACGCAGCTCATCCGGAAACGGCGCAAAGGGCGCAGCCAGGTGCACGATGCGCACAGCCGCCTCATCCAGCAGCGGGTAACCGGATGACTGCAGAATCGAGACTTCTTTCAATGCCCCATCCGGCTCAATGGCCACCAGCAGGCGCAGGCTGCCGTACATGCGGTTGCGGCGTGCTTCGTCGGGATAATTCAGATTGCCCACGGCCTCCACCTGGCGGGTCCAGGCCTGCACATAATAGGCCTCGGCGCCGCGCCGGGCCGACAGCGTGGTGACCCGCCGGACCCGCGGGCCGCGTGCATCCTGTTGCACCTGGCTGTCGAGGCGGGCGTTGAAGCTGGCCACTTCCTGGACCAGGTCAAGATAGTTTTGATTGGGGCGCATCGTGCGCGGCATGGGATCGGCCTGCAGCTCCGGGTCGGCCACCACCTGCTCCTCACGCGCGGTCACCGTGCTCACAGCCTGCGGTTCGGTGGTTTCCTCGCTGGGCGGGGGCGTTTCCGGCTCGGCCAGCAACGGCTGGAACTCCGCGTCATGCAGTTCGGCTTCCTCGGTTGTGGTGGTCTGCTGGATCTCTTCCAGTGTGCCGCTGCCAAGCTGGTCGTGCTGAGCGATGAAGTCCGCCTCATCCGGGGCTTCGGTGTCCTGATATTGGGCCAGCGTCACCTCAATGGTCGGCGTCGGACGGGTTTGTACCTGCCAGACGAAACCGACGCCGAGAATGACGGCGGCGTGCAGGGCCAGCACCAGAAACAATGC
>SKXG01000108.1 GCA_007128525.1 Pseudomonadales bacterium
CCACCGTCTGCCATTTCTCCTGTACGACCTCAAGGCTGGCCTGAAGCGGAAGCTGCGTGGCAAATAGTTCAGCGCCTGGATTATTTGGAAACGGGTCCAACTTTGTTTCAGAATGCGGTGACTTCAGGGGCACAGGGGAATCGCATGGATCTGGCATACGGACCGGAGTACGAGACATTCCGGTTGGAGGTGCGCAGCTTTATCGCCGAGCATGGCCACAAGGCGCCACGCGGTGGAGTGACGGGCATGCAGGCCGTACTCGACTGGCAGGCGCTGCTCATTGAGCATGGCTATGCCGCCCGAACCATCCCCCGTGAATACGGGGGTTATGGTGCTGAACCGGACCTGCTGAAGTCGCGCATCATTGCCGAGGAGTTTGGTCGCGCGCGGGTGTCGACCGGCATGGGCGGACAGGGCATCTGGATGCTGGTGCCCACGTTGCTGGAACTCGGCAGCGAAGCGCAGAAACGCAGCTATATTCCGCCGACCATCCGTGGCGAGATGCTGTGGTGTCAGGGGTACTCCGAGCCCAATGATGGTTCCGACCTTGCCAGCCTGACCACGCGGGCCGAGGTGGACCGTGATCATTGGGTCATCAACCCGCAGAAGATCTGGACCAGCACCGCACAAAGTGCGGACATGATGTTTGCGCTGGTCCGCACCGAGCCCGAAGCGCCCAAGCATCAGGGCATCTCCTATCTGCTGATTCCGATGGACACGCCGGGTATCGAAGTGCGGCCGCTGGTGCAGATGACGGGCCAGCCCGGTTTCAATGAAGTGTTCTTCACGGATGTTCGAGTGCCCCTTGACAATATTGTTGGCCGGCGCGGCGAAGGCTGGCGTGTGGCCAATGCAACCCTTAGCTACGAGCGCGGTAGCCTGGCCGACCCCAATGCAACCCGGAATCGATTTGAGGAGCTCGTCGATCTGATGCGAGCTGAGACGTTGGGAGGCCGCCGTGTCATTGAGGATCCTGCCATGCGCGACCGGCTGCTCCGCCTGCAGAGCCGGGTGCTGGCGATGCAGTGCAATGACCTGCGTGTGTTGTCCGGTCAGCTGAACCAGGACCCGGACACACTGCTGGCGCGTCTTATCGTCAAGCTGCAGAGCACGGAGCTGCGCCATGAGCTGGAAGCCATGGGTATCGATGTGATGGGTGAGCTGGGTCTGCTGTATGACGACAGCCCCCGCCTGCGGGCGCAGGGCAGTTGGCAGCAGAACTATATGTTCTACCTGGGCATGATCATTGGCGGTGGTACCAGTCAGATTCAGAAAAACATCATTGCCGAACGTGGGCTGGGCATGCCGCGTGAGCCGCGAGCAGAAAAACAACAAGCGCCGCACAAGCCGGCACAAGGGGGGGCGTGATGCGGTTCGGGTTATCGGAAGAACAACAGTTGTTGCGCGACAGTGTGCGGCGTTACCTGGCGGATCAGGCGCAGCTGGATCGAGTTCGTCTGGTTGCTGATGGCGATGAGCAGGAAGCGAGCAGCATACTGGACGGTCTGCTGAACCTGGGGTTGGCGGGTCTGCTGGTGCCGGAGTCTCAGGGCGGCCTTGGGTTGGGCGCCTTCGAGGCCGCGGTGGTGGCCGAGGCGCTGGGCGGTGCGGTCGCACCAGTACCCTTCATAGGCAGCTATGCCATGGCGCCACTGGCTCTGAACCGCGCCGGGTCACCGGCGCAGCAGGAGGCGTGGTTGCCGCGAATTGCGGCCGGTGACGCCCGGCTTGGTGTGGCGCTGACTGAGTTTTCCGGTGCGCGTGATGGTACGGCCTTGCGTTATGCCGGTGGCTGCCTGAATGGCACGGCGCTGTTTGCGCTTGATGCCGGCGCCGTCGATGCCTGGCTGCTCGCAGATTCGGCCGGTCAGATGTATCTGGTGGAATCGAGTGCGGTACAGCAGCGTCTGCTGGTCAGTATTGATCGTACGCGCCGGCTTGCCGAGCTGAGTCTGGATCAGGCGCCGGCTGAGCCGCTGCCTGGCGACCGGGCGGACACCGAGGCGGTGTTGGATCTTGGCCGTGTTCTGCTGGCAGCGGACAGCATTGGCGCGGCCCAGGCCATGCTGGACAAGGCGGTTGCCTATGCTGGTGAGCGGCAGCAGTTTGGTCGGCTCATCGGCAGCTTTCAGGCGGTCAAGCACTTGTGTGCGGAGATGGTGGCAGAGCTGGAGCCGGCCCGTGCTTTGGTTTGGTACGCGGCCTATGCCCAGGATGCGCTGCCCGCTGAGTCACGGTTGCTCGCCTGTCACGCCAAGGCCCATACCGGGGAAATCGGTCGTTTCATCGCCAAGACGGCCACCGAAGTGCACGGCGGCATGGGTTTTACCGACATGCTGGGGCTGCACTACTGGTTCAAGCGTCTGGGTGCGAACCGTCTGCTGCTGGGCGGGCCGGAACAGCTTCGTTCAGAGGCTGCGCAGGTTCAGGGCTGGCTGAGCTGAGGTCTGGAAGCGAGTTGGCGTAGTAGCGCAGCAAGGGTTCGGCTTCCGGATTCATGGTGAAGTGCTCGCCTTTACCATCCACAAAGTGCCGGAGCTGCAGCATTCGAATCGCCGCATCCAGATTTTGTGCCTGCGCGCGTGGTGGCATTGCGACATAGGCGCCCTGTTGGCGCAGCTGCTCTGCCAGTTGGATCGCCGCAATCCGCCACTCGTTCAGGCCAATGCCGTCGCGGCCCTGTTCGAGCAGTACGTGCGCGGTGAGGGGCACCGGCAAAACGGGCAGCAGGCGGCTGATGTGTGTCATCAGCGTTTCGGCCAGGCCTTCGACAACGCTGTGGCGTTGCTCTTCCGGAAGTTGGCGAAAATCTATATTGCGCGCGCTTGCATAGGCCTGTATCGACAGAGGCTGGCCGAAATGCACGGCTGCAAAACCAAAACGTGACCAGCGACTGCGCAGCATCAGCCACAGGTTGTGGCCGATAAAGCCCAGCGTTGTGCGCAGTACGAACCACAGCGAGCGCGCCTCGACCTCGCTGTCTGCGGCACGTAGCAGCGTGCGATCTTCAAGCACACGGTCAAAGTTGATGCCGACAGGTATGAACACCACATCCCGGCCACCGCTCAAGTCATGGTCTCGCAGCATATAATCGAGGATGCCCATGCGTGGCGGCTGCAATCTGCCGTCATTGGTGAGCTTGCCTTCCAGAAACACGGCCTGACACACACCCTCCTCGGTAGCCATGTGTACATAGCGCTCCAGCACGGCACGGTACAGCGGGTTATTCGAGCGGCGGCGTACGAAATAGGCGCCCATCATCCGGATCAACTGCTGCAACGGCCAGATTCGGGCCCACTCACCCACGGCGTAGGACAGCGCGCTGTGTTCTGCAGCCAGAAAGGCTGCCAGCACGTAGTCCATATTCGAGCGGTGGTTCATCACGAACACCACTGTCGCTCGTGAGTCGACATCTGCCAGCCGCTGTGGGTCTTCAAAACCGGCCCGGACGCGATACAGCAGCCGCGCGAAGCGGCGCGCCAGCCAGTAACCAAAACGAAAATAGGCATAGGCATTGAAGGCAGGAACAATCTCTTTGGCGTAGCGCTGGACTTCAGCCTGAGCGACCTCACGGGAAAGCCCCTGACTGCTGGCGTGCGTCAGCATGGCCTCCATGACCTTGGGGTCGTACATCAGGCGTTCGATCAGCACCTGGCGTCGGGTGAGCTGGAACGGCCGGATGCGGATGTTGAGCCGGGTGTTGA
>SKXG01000407.1 GCA_007128525.1 Pseudomonadales bacterium
GGATACCGACCTCGACATTCACAAGTGCCTGTATGAGAGCAGCAGCACCCTGGTCCACCGTGGCCTGTGGCGTGGCCGCCCGATTATCGTCAAGGCGCTGAAGCCGTCCGCCGTGACACCGAATGCCACGGCCCGCTACCACCACGAATTCGTCATCAACCAGTCCCTGACCAGTGCCCTGGTCGCACGCGCGCTGGACCTGTCCCGCGATAACGCCCGGCTGTTGTTCGAGGACCTGGGCGGCGAGGCGCTGCGCGACCTGATCCGGCAGGGCGGCCTCAGCTTTGAGCAGAAGCTGAGCCTGGCGATTCACGCCTGCCATGCGCTGCAGTCACTGCACGATGAGGGCGTCATTCACCGGGACGTCAATCCGGCCAACGTGCTGTGCGATGTCGACGCCCAGTGGGTTCGAATGATCGACCTCGGCCTGGCCACAGTGCTGCCGCGCGAATATCCGGATGCGGCCAGCATTACGCAACTGCTTGGCACCTTGCCGTACATCTCGCCGGAACAGACCGGTCGCATCAACCGCATCGTTGATTACCGCACCGATCTTTATTCGCTCGGCGCCACCCTGTACGAGCTGTTCAGTGGCAGTCCACCGTTCAACAGCAACGATCCGCTGGAGATCATCCACTATCAGATTGCCCGCACACCGGCGCCGCTGAAGGCCGTCAATCCAGCCGCACCGCAATGGCTCTCGGAAGTACTGGCCAAACTGCTGGCGAAACAACCCGAAGACCGCTATCAGAGTGCCAATGCCGTGCGGCAGGATCTCGAAGAGGGTTACGAGCTGTGGGTGACGCACTCGGAAACCGAAAGCTTCACGCTCGGCCGCAGCGACACCCGTGGCCAACTCAGCATCCCGCGCCGGCTATACGGCCGAGACACGCAGCAGGCGCAGTTGCAGGAACTGCTGGAACGTACCGGCCGTGGCAGCATGGCCATCGCCCAGGTTACCGGTGGTGCCGGCATGGGCAAGCGCGCCTTTGTCGACTTGATCTGCAATCAACTGGCGGAGCGGCATGGACTGTATGCGCGCCTGCGCGTATCCAGTGACGAGTTCAACACCGGCTTCGAGCTGATCCGTGCCTTGGCCGGGGCACTGCTGCGGCAGTTGCTGACGCGCCCGGCAGCGGACGTCGACGGTTTTGCCGCTCGCCTCAGGCGCCTTGCCGGTAGCAACACTTCGGTGTTGATCGGTCTGGTTCCGGAGCTGAGCGCGGTACTTGGAGAGCCAGCACCCACGGAAGATGTCCAGCAGCATCTGTACGGCCGGGCTGAAGAGCAGTTGTTGCAGGCACTGCTCCGCGCTTTCAGCCCACTGCCGGTTGCCCTGGTCCTGCAGCAGGCCGAATACCTGGAGCCCGACAGTCTGCTCGAGGCCATCAACGTGAGCATGCACGGCCGGCACCTGCTGCTGGTGCTGACGGCAGAAACCAGCGAGTTTCCTGAGCTGGAAGATCCCCGCGTTCAGTCGCGCCTGACCGAAATTGAGCTGACGCTGCTGGAGAAATCCCATTTGCGCAGCCTGCTCTCCGACATGCTGTCCCACTCGGAGTCGCGTGTCCGGGAGCTGGCTGCGGAGCTGCATGGGAAAACCGACGGCCTGCCCCAGCACCTTTTCGACCTGCTGTTCGAGCTGCATGCCGATGAAGCGATCTATTATGACAGCGATCTGGGTAACTGGGCCTGGGACATCGACCGGGTCCGTGCCCACTTTTTCTCGGACAATACCCGGGAGCGCATCGAACGGCAGCTGGCCAGCCTGCCGGCACAGACGCTGGCGCTGATGCGCCTCGGTGCCTGCGTTGGCAACCAGTTCGAGACACGCCTGTTGCAACAGGTCCACGGCCACTCATCACAGGACCTCACCACCGGCCTGCGGCGCGCGGTCAGTGACGGCCTGCTGGTTGGCATCCGGGACAGCGATGAAGGCCAGGTTTATCAATTTGCGCATCCCAGAGTTCGGGCGCTGCTCTACGCCGGCATTGATGACACCGAGAAGTCACAAACCCACCTGGCTCTGGCGAACGCGCTGATCAACATGCAGGGCAAGCGCATTACCGCACAGCGTATTGCCGAGCACTTCAATGCGGCCAGCGGACCCTTCGACGTCGATCCGACTTTGCTTGAGCAGATCGCCCACTACAACCATCTGGCGGCCAGGGAAGCACTCGGCATGGGCCTGTTTCAGCCGGCCTTCAAATATTGCCGCACCGGGCTGGCCTTGTTCTCGACCCACCCGGATGCCATTTCCCGCGACATGGTCGACGCGCTGGTCCTCTGCGCCGCTGAAGCCGCCTTCCTGTGTGGCGACTTTGATCAACTCGAGCGTGTGTTCGGCTATGCGGCCCTGCAGCCGGACGCACGGCCAACGGCGCTGGATGAAATACGTATCAGTGCAGCCCTTGCCCGCAACGAGCTGCTGGAGGCCATCGACCACGCTTTCAGCTGTCTGGCGCTGCTGCCACACAAGCCGGTAAATGCGACGCTGCACCTGGCGCACTGGCGCACGCCTCGCGCCCTGCCCAGCGACATACAGGATCTGGCAGACCCGAAGCTGAAGCAGGCGTTCCGCCTCATCGCGCAGCTGTTGCACGCCGGTTACCATGCCGGCTCCAGCCGTACCCGCCACCTGGGTACGGATGTGATTCTGCGCTCACGCAACGTCGGCTATTGTGCCGAGGTGGCTTTCGCCTACGCGGCCGAGGCTATCCGGCGCGTCGCGATGCAGGACTTCGGCAATGCCATAGCACTGGCCAACAATGCCCGGCAGCTGGCACACCGGTATCCGGACGACAAATATGCAACTCGCGCCCTGACACTGCTGTCAGGCCTTGTCGACCACTGGTCGGGGAACCTCGAGCAGACGCTGTCCCCGCTGACCGACAGTACCCGGCGCAGCATCGTTCAACACGACTATGAGTTCGCGCTCGTCGCCATCCTCTTCTATGGCATCAATGGCCTGATGCGCGGCATGGAACTCAACTCGCTGGAACGCGAACTTGCGGCCAGAGCCGAGGAAGTGGCGCCAGTGATGCATGTGACCGGCACCAATGTGGTCAGCTTTATCCAGCAGGTTATCGGCACCTTGCAGGGCCACAGCGAAGAACAGCGCAGCAGCAACGCACCGTTTGGCAATGCCCGCGACCAGGCAGCACTGGCTTGCATTTATGGGATTCGACTTTACGTGGCCGTGCTGTTCAACGACTACCAGGGCGCCGGCATGGCACTGGAGCAGTCCCGGCGCTACATGCCGCACCTGGGCGGCTCGCCGCTGGTCATCTGGCACCACTTCTGCGACGTGCTGGTTACCATTCGCAATCAGGGCAGAGGTGGCTTGCGGTCTACCGCGCCGGCAATGCGCGCGCTTAAGCAGCTGGTCAGGAACGACTGCCAGCTCGCCATTCCCAAGTACCAGATCCTGCAGGCCGAACGGGCCTGGCTGGATAACCGCCACACGGCGGCACTGGAATTTTTTGAGGCGGCCGCCGAGAGTGCACGGCAGTTTGGCTTTGCCCACGACGAAGCACTGGCCTACGAGCTGGCCGGTCGCCATTGCCAGGCCACCGGCCGCGGTGACTTCGCGCGCCTGTTCATGCGCAATGCACAGCAGGCCTACCTGCGCTGGGGCGCGCTGACCAAGAGCAACCAGTTGGAACGCGAGTTCCCGATGCTGATCCGCGACCAGCGCACGCCA
>SKXG01000404.1 GCA_007128525.1 Pseudomonadales bacterium
CGCGGAGTATCGCGAGCCAGGGATGGCGAGCGTAAGCCCCCATGGATGGGTTTACGGCGTCTCCGCGCACAGGGCACCCCACCGCGGGCCATCAGGCCAACGGCAGGCGCACAGGGCAAGGCTTCAAGAATACGTCTTACAGAGACCTGGAAGGAACGTCATCAAATCGTTCCAGATGACTGTCAATCCGCGTCACATACCGCACACCCGCACTCGCAAACCGCTCCATCCGCTTGCCGCGCGGACCGAGGTTGTAGCTGAGCAGCGCGCATGTTTCGTCGCCGCACATGTCGCGGAAGTGCGCCAGAATCTGAGCGCCACAGTAGATGTTCTCTGCCGGATCACTGAGATTGGGCGTCGCGCAGAAGGACTGCCAGTACGGACGCACCTGGGCTGGACCCATGGCGCCAACGTGAGAGCGAACATTCTTGCGGAAGGAACTTTCCGTGAACACGAGACTGGCGATCAGCTCCGGGCGGATGTCCTGCCGCGCCGAGGCCTCGAGGATCCAGCCGCTGAATTCCAGGGCTACGTCTTCCCGTACGCCAAAGACCAGCTGCATCCGAGTGGCGAAGTCATTGACCTCGTCATACCAGGGCCGCAACTCATAAGTCTGCGTGGGCAGCGCAAAGCTGGTGCGGACCACATCCTGCGTCTGGCTGAATACGGCGATGATGTAACTGGCACAGAAAATCATCACGACCGCACCCGCCTGCAGCGGGAAAATCAACGGAATGCGACGCAGCAGCCTCAGGAACCGCCGGACATCAGACCGCGGCGCCAACGGCTGTTCGTTGGTATTTTTTTCCTGCTCGGCACTATGCATGGTGCGTTCCTGTGCGCGTGGACCCGATCAAAGGCGCGCGCATTCTATATGCGTTGTGTCACATTCGGAACGCAGACTAGTGCAGGAATTCCAAAGTCACAGTGCTGAGCATGTAAGCGTCAGACACATTTGTGAGCGCATACTAACTTGAGAACCCTTCTCAGCAAGGATGATGCAAAACGTCCGACAGGATTTAAGGGATTTTTATTCCGAAACGATCTAAGAGACAGTCAGATCAAGCCGCGGCCAGGTCAGATCCCGCGATCCCGTAGTGCCTGATCGAAAAACCTCAGGGTGGCCATCACCCGGCCATAAATGCTGTCCGGCGGGTATTGGCCGTCGACGTCGATGGTGCCGCACTCGCGATCCAGCAGCAGACTGAGCGCTTCCTCGACATGATTGACGGCATAGATGTGAAACTGCCCGGCAGCAACGGCTGCAACCAGTTCATCACGAACCACCAGGTGTTGTTGGTTGCGAGCCGGAATAATGACCCCTTGCTGACCTGTCAGGCCGGCGGCGCTTGCCTGGCAAGCCCGGAAGTAGCCTTCAACCTTGTGATGCACGCCGCCAATCACCTGCGCTTCACCAAGCTGATTGATTGAGCCGGTAATCGCCAGGTTCTGACGCACAGGAAGCTGGGCGAGTTCAGAAATAATCGCGATGTACTCAGCCATCGATGCGCTGTCACCTTCGACGCCACCATAGAGCTGCTCAAAGGTAACACTGCAGTCAAAAGACAGCGGAAACTCATGCGCAAAACGCTGCATCAGTATGCCCTGCAGCACCATGCTGGCCTTCTGCTGAATCGGGCCACTCATCGCCACCATGCGCTCAATGTTGATGACACCGCGACGGCCTACAGCGGCGCGGGCCGTAATGCGGGCTGGTGTCCCGAAAACGTGATCGCCGGCAAACTGCACGGTCAGACCGTTGATCTGGCCAACGACAGCGCCGTCGGTTTGAATCAGCGTGATGCCATCCTCGATCGATTGATGCACACGGTCTTCTATTTGCGAATTCCGCCGCCGTCTTGCAACGACTGCGGCATCCACCTGTTCCAGGCTGATGACGGCTGCTTCTGGCGCCATTCGCGAAGCCTCAATCAGGACGTCGGCAACCAGCTCATAGCTTGAGGTCAGCCTGTCCCGGCTGCCCGCCCAACGCGCCGACAGCCCCAACAACTTGGTCATGGCGCGCTTGTCAACTGAAACACCGAGCGATTCAGCCTGCGCTTGTATCAGGCCGGCATAACGCTCGATATTGTCCTGATCGGCTTTGGCCCACGGCTCGATTTCGGCCTTCACTTTGAAGTAAAGCTGAAACTCCGGATCCAGCGCGAAGAACCCGTAATACCAGACAGGCGCGCCAACCAAAACCAGGTTTACCGACAGCGGCACCGGACCCGGCTTGGGCGCGCCGGCGATTGGCGGCGCATTCTGCCGATAGGGCTCTTCAATGTGGATTTCACCATCACGCAGCGCGGCCTTCAGAAAGCCCCAGAGTTCGGGCTGCATGGCCAATGCCTCTGCGCGCAGCAAGAGCACGCCACCATTGGCCCGATGCAGTGCGCCGGGTCGAATCAGAGAAACATCGGTCTCCAGACCACCACCGGGGAGCTGTCGATACTCAATATAGCCAAACAGGCTCTCGTATGTCGGGTTATGCTCGGTCACCAAGGGGTCGCTGTCCTCGGTGTGACGGTCGACCAGCAGGTTGACGCCATAGCGGGCCAGCGCCACGTCCGGGCGTGGTACCAGCGTACCGCCATCCGTGGCGATGAACATTTCGTGGTGTTCGATCAAATCGAGCTTGAACCTGTTGAGCCACACGCGCAGCGGTTCAACCGACTCGAACTGCTCAAGCAAGCTGTCAATCAGGCCCTGTGTCGCCTGTGTGGCCACTTGCTTGTTCAGTGACTTGATACTTTGAAAAAATGCGCGCTGGAGTCGGGCAGCATCCCGGCTGATCGATACCAGCTCATCCCGCAGGCTGCGACTCTTCTCTTCCAGTGACGCCTGACGTTCCGCCGGCAGTGTCTGTATCGGCACCGGATTGTTTTCCCGATCCAATGCCGCCAGCAGCGCGCCCTGCGCCGTCTGCACAATCGTCAGACCTTCTTTCCGCGCTTTCGCGTCCAGCTCACGGAAGCGATTCTCGAGCGCTGTCTCGCCGTGACTGCGCAGCTGCTCGAATTGCCTTTGATAAGACTCACTGCTGAATGCCGCAGCCAGCTCGCGGGCCAGCGCCGGCACCACCTCCGCCACAGCATCACGCAGCTCCCTGCCCAACCCAGCCTTCAGGCGGACGGGACGCGGCTTGCTCGGTGCGTCAAAGTCGAACAGATACACCCAGTCGTCGGCGGCAGGCTGCGCTGCGAGCCAGCGTTTGGCAAAGGCCCGAGTTGCGGACATGCGTCCAGCCCGGTCCGGGCCCAGCACGTATACGTTGTGGTCTGTGCCCGGAGCGTCCAGCCCGAAACGCAAGGCTTCCCGGGCACGCTCGTGGCTGCTCAGCCCAAAAGCATCACCAGGCTGAATATTTGCCACTTCAAACTGTGGCAGGCCAAGCTCGTCCGCAGATAGCCGCGTTGCACTCATAAGTATCCAGTCACCCGCTCAGCGCTTCTTTGCTTTGCTTTGCCGTCCGCCTTCGCGCAGCGTATTGAGCATCTTCTTGCGCAGATCCGAGTCACCAAATGCGAAACCGCCCGCAGTCCGGTCAACAAAATCCCCATAACGACGCACAATCTCAGGCGCGATCTCCTTGGGCTCACCCACAACGGCAAACTCCTTGAGGATGTCGTCAGTTATCAGGCCACCCATCTCCTGCCAGCGGCCCTGCTTGGACATCTTGTTCAGTTCCGGCTGTAA
>SKXG01000302.1 GCA_007128525.1 Pseudomonadales bacterium
CCCCAGCATTACCTGTTCAAGATGCCGGCCGCGGTCTCCGGGAAAGGTCACACGGATCAAGTCACCAAGCCGGGACTGGTCCACTTCTGAACCGTCCGCCTGTAAGGCAAGCACCAGGTCCATCAGCGCGGGTAAGTGTTCGCCGGTCAGCTGCAAGCCCTGATCAGTGTCGAATTCGATCCCGCGCAAATGTTGCTCGACCGGCGCGAAGTCAAACTGCCAGCGATGCGGTGAAATCTCGACTTGGAGCGACGCCTGAGTTTGCGGTGCTATCCAGTATGATCTGGTCTCATCAGGGTGGGCTTTACGCGGGTCGATGCCGGGGGCGCGAGGGCCCGTACCCGGGTACTTAAGGGGGTTGAACAAAATAACCGCGGCAACGGCAATCAGTGCTATGCCTGTCATGAGGCGATCGAACGTCCTTCGGCTTGTCCCATACATGGTTTAGGCCAGGGTTGCTTGCGTTGGCTGAGGCCGTCCAGTCTCAGTCTTCCGGTGCGAAGCGCGCTTCAATTTCAGCCTGCCGGGCCACACGCTCTTCGTCGGAGAGTTCCGTGTCGCGATCCAGCAGCATCCGCTCCAGCATGTAGCCTGAGGCCCGATTCTGCTCGCTGAACAGGGCTTGGGCCGTCGACGCGCCGAAATAGTCAGCCTGTAAAGCGATTTGCTCTTCGTGCATCGCGCGCAGCTGCGCGGCATCCAGCGTCTGTGACGGGTAAAGCGCCTGCAGCTCAATGCGGGCCTGAAGGTAACCCTGATAGCTGCTGGCAAGGTCAGACAGTTGATCAGCCAGAGCGCTGGGCGCACAGCTTTCGATCTGCGCGTGAAGCTGCTCAAGACCAGCGCTGGACAGCGAGCCTTGTCTCAACAGCTCATCGAGTCCCAACAGCGTCAGGTCATTGATCAGCAGCGCTTGCTGATGATCCAGCTCGAACAGCTGCATGGTCTCCGCGGTTTTGTGATCCAGGTCACAATTCCAGAGATCTGCCAGGTTGTCGGCGTGTTCAGAATCAGTATCTGACATCGCACCTGAAGCGACGCCCCCCGACCGGGTTTGCCCGTTGGATTCAGCGATCTCGCCGTTAGTGCAGGCCCCCACCAGAATGCCGAAAAGTATGGCCGCAGCCCCTTGCCGCAGCGCTTCCAATGGATTCTGCATACGCGATCTGTTCATAGCACTCTCCATACTTCACTGCATCTTACTCAATGCAAGGCCCACGCGGGAGCCCAAGAGGGGCTTACATCGAGCATGTATTCAGCCACAAATAGTGCCGATTCGTGAAAGTGCCGTCCGGGATCCTCATGCTAGCTTTGGTTTGACTTGGTTAAGTAGCTACTAATTCGACACACGGCGCTTTCCAAGATCAGACATTGCGTCGCAGGAACAAGGGTAAGGCACTCACAAGAAGTGCTGATGATGATGGGGCAGTTGGCCAGCACAGACACAAGGTCTGTTGTTAATCGCAAAGCGAATGACCGAACTGGCTAGAACGACAAGATGACAACTGAAATGGGTATTCCTATGTATGATTCAACGCTAAAGATGTTTGCCGTGTTTTTCAGCGCGGTTCTGCTGTCACTGGGTGCTTATGCAACCAGTCCGGATCCGGAGCCGGATCCTGAGCCCTGCTCGGATTGCAGCTATGAGCGCGGTCCAGACCCGACCACTGCAATGCTGGAGGCTGATCGCGGACCCTATTCGGTGCGCACGATCAATGTTTCCCGCTTTGTCAGCGGCTTTGGCGGTGGCACCATCCACTATCCGACCGGAACCAGCGGCACCATGGGTGTTATTGCGGTCGTACCAGGCTATGTCTCCTATGAGTCTTCAATTCAGTGGTGGGGTCCTCGGCTGGCATCTCATGGCTTCGTGGTAATTACCATCAACACCAGCTCAATCTACGATCAGCCCAACAGCCGTGCAACGCAGTTGGTTGCGGCGCTCGACTATGTCATCTCGCAGAGCAACTCAAGCAGCAGCGCGATCAGCGGCATGGTCGACCCCGACCGCCGTGCGGTGATCGGCTGGTCCATGGGCGGCGGTGGTGCGCTGAAAGCTACTGCAGACGATCGCTCAATCATGGCCTCCATCCCGCAAGCGCCTTACTACAGCGGCTCGAATAACTTCGATCGGATTACCACACCGACCTTGATCATTGCGTGCGAGAGCGACAGCATTGCCCGGGTAAGCTCGCATGCTTCTCCGCTGTACAACACCATTCCCAGCAGCACGGACAAGGCATTCCTGCAGATTCGTCGTGGCAACCACTATTGTGCGAACAGTGGCAATGACAACGAAGATATTCTGGGCAAGTATGGTGTTTCGTGGATGAAGCGCTTCGTGGATCTGGACCGCCGCTACGACCAGTTCCTCTGTGATGTAAACCATACTGCACCCTTTGCAATCAACGAGTACCGGAGCACCTGCCCCTACCGTTGAGCACACATAGAGCAGTCGTTTTAAAGTTAATTTGAAACGCCAGGGCCCTTGGCAGACCGTTTTTCAACGGCCGGCCAAGGGCTCCTCTCTTCGACATCTCAGGCGCCCAGCCACTGTATAGCCAGCTGGATAATCCACCAAAGCACGGCCAGCAGCTGCAGCATGAAAAGCGAGAACCGGACCAGCACGGCCGGCGTGCTCGTGGATACCAGGTGAACACTTGATTGCGCAATGCGAGCGGCGAGCACCCAGGGCGCGAGCGAATCGGTGATTGCAGTCTCGTTCAGGGTCAGTGTCCAGGCGATGTAGCCAAGTAGGGCGTAGGCGGATGCTGTCATGGCTTATCCTGTTCTGAGGTGACCAAGCCCAGCTCTGCATCGGTTGCGCTGTACTCATACTTGTTCTGCGGTGGCCATGGCCGCCTGCGCCAGTCCGGCTCGAACGCGAACGAGGACTTCGTGCGGCCCGGCAACAACGCGCCATTACCCGCGCCTTTGGCGTAATCATAATAGAGTTTGATGATCTGTTCTCGCGTCACCTGTTGCGCTGCCGGGTGCACAAGGCAGGCCTCGCGCCAGGCGCGAACACGGTGGAAGCGTTCTTGGTCAGGCAGATCAAACCCCTCGTAATACTCCAGAAACCAAAAGCGCATGAAAAAAGGTGTGTAAACCGTTTCAGCCCAACCGAAACGCTCGAACAAATAGAGACCATCTGGCGAGTGTTCAACCAGAAGCTTGTTCAGCCGGGCATACTGCTCCAGCATTGCCGCCCTGAGATCATCACGCTTGTCCGCGTCCTGATTCAGAACGAATACGTAACCCTGGGTAGCAAAGGCGCCCTCCATGTGCGTCAGCATGTCCTCAACGGCGTGCCGATAGGGGTCAGGTTGCGCTACCTTCGGATCCGGATAGCAAGTCTCCAGATACCTGAGAATCACCATGCTCTCCTTGATGATCCGCCCGCGCTCGGTCTCCAAGACTGGCAGTGCCGTGGAACCCTGTGTCTTTGCCAGCAACCAGTCAGGGCGCGGTTGAGTGATGTCGATCACCTTGAAATTAACCGCATCCCGTTTACCTTTCAGGGACAGCAGAATTTCCAGTCGTTGACTGAACGGGCAGACCGGGATGTGGTAGATGGTTGGCTGGCCCATTGTCGGAAATTATCCCCTGAGCTGGCGGGTTTGGTAGAAGCATACGAGGACTCTGGCCATAACGTCCATCGCGTCTGCCTCGGTGACAA
>SKXG01000423.1 GCA_007128525.1 Pseudomonadales bacterium
CATGCGTTCAACCTCATAGCCGGCCTGTTCGAGCATATCAACAACGCTGTCCGGCCCGACCAGGTGCATGGCACCGACCACAACCAGCACATCATCGCCATCCTCCAGCATGGCCTCAAGCTGCGGCAGCCAGGCCTTGTGACGTTCCACAGCCAGGGCCTCGTAAAGCGCTGGAAAGTCCTCGTAACCTTCCAGCAGCAGTGCCGTCAGTGCGTCGACATCGCCTGTACGCCAGGCCCGCAACAGTTCCTCAACTTCGTCCTTGGCCGCGTCATACTCATCAATGGCATGGCGCAGAAAGTCATGCTCTTCGGACTCCGGCAGTCCGGCAAATACCTGCAGCTGATCGCGCAGTGTTTCCAGGCCGGACAGCGGCTTACCATCTTCCAGTGCCTTGGCCGTCAGGCGCGTCTCGACGCCGTGTTCCGGGTCAAGCCCCAGCTCCGCGAACAGAAGCTGGGTCAGCGTCAGCGCCACCATCCAGGGGCGATAGCCCTCCATCATGGCCGGGTTCATGCCATGATCGGTCAGGCGAGCAGCCAGTGCCGCATAGGTGTCCTCGGCGATGACATCCTGCAATCGGGTTCCCGCAGGCAACATGGCCAGTTCCATGGTCATCGCCTGCATCTCGGCCGGGTCCAGAGTGCTCAGGTCCATTTCCATGACCACGGCATCGGCGGCCTTGTAGGCGTCAAGCATGGCGGCGGGCAGTGGCTCCTCAGGAGCCAGCAGATGCACCGAACCCAGCAGGTACATACGGTTCGACTTGCCTTCCACCGACCACAGAATATGCTGGCCGTCACCTTCTGCTGACGCCTGCACCGGCGCCACCGCCGGCAACCACAGCAGCAAGCCCAGCAGACCGTACGCACAACCAGCCAGCGTGGTTGCCACCCAATTCACAGATCGTCCCGCCATCATCACTTGGCTCTCCTCAGATTCTTTAGAGACTTGACCGGCAGATTGACACCGGCCGCGGATTGCAGGCACCTGAGTCTAGGCATGGAGCCCAGGGAGGCAAGCACCGGGTCCAAAGTCGAACCCGGTCTGACCCGCGTGTCAGTGATCCACCCAGCGACGGTTCATCGCGGAAATGATGGCGAGCAGTGACGCAGTAATGGTGTTGGCGCTGACACCGGCGCCATACACCCGGCCACCCTGATTGTCGTCGATGGCCATCAGACTGATGGCCTTGGCATCTTTGCCCTGCCCGATCGCATGCTCATGGAAGTCGACGATGTTGAGCGGCTCGTTCAAGGCATCCACCAGCGCATTGACGAAGGCCTCGATCGGACCGGAACCCTCTCCGGCCACGTCAAGCTGCTGCTCTGATGCTTCAATCCGCGCCGAGCAGCGCTGCTGGTCGTTGTCACCATGGGCCAGGTCGTAGCGCACCAGCCGAAACGGGCCCTGCTCCTTGCTGTAGGTGTCGAGCAGCAGCTGATAGATCTCATCGGCGCGCACCTCGCGATTCAGACGCTCGGTTTCACGCTGCACGTCGCGGCTGAACTCGACCAGCAGATCACGCGGCAGGCTGATGCCGTAAAACTCTTCCAGAATAAAGCCCACACCGCCTTTGCCGGACTGGCTGTTGACCCGCACCGTCTCTTTGTACGACGAACCCACATCCGATGGGTCGATCGGCAGATAAGGCACCTGCCAGTGATCCCGGTCGACCTGGGACATGCCCTTCTTGATGGCATCCTGGTGCGAGCCAGAGAACGCAGTAAACACCAGATCACCGGCATACGGATGGCGTTCATGCACCGGCAGCTTGTTGATCGCCACCACCGTTTCCCGAATGTGTTTCATGTCGCGCAGATCCAGCTCCGGATCCACGCCCTGCGAGAACAGGTTCATGGCCACCGTGACCAGGTCACAATTGCCAGTGCGTTCACCGTTGCCGAACAACGTGCCTTCGACGCGCTGAGCGCCGGCGAGCAGACCAAGCTCGGTCGCCGCGATGCCGGTGCCGCGGTCATTGTGCGTATGCAGGCTGACGACAATGCGGTCGCGATCCGGAAAGTTTCGGATAAACCACTCAATCTGGTCGGCATAGACGTTCGGCGTCGACATTTCG
Organism: Pseudomonadales bacterium; assembly: GCA_007128525.1. Taxonomy (GTDB): domain Bacteria; phylum Pseudomonadota; class Gammaproteobacteria; order Pseudomonadales; family Azotimanducaceae; genus SKXG01. The sequence goes on from SKXG01000423.1 coordinate 2,081, forward strand.
ACTGTGGCCGGCAGGTTGATGATCATCGGATCGTCTGCTGTCGCCCCCCACTCGTCCGCCACGGCGGCACAGACCTCAACGGCATAGTCGAGTTCGGTGCCGGTAAAGCTCTCCGGAGAGTACTGAAAGTGCAGGATGGTGCCGTCGAGACGTTTGACCGCTTCCTTGACCATCCGGGTACCATTGACAGCGATCTGCCTGATGCCGTCCCGGTCCAGATTGAAGACCACACGACGCTGCAGCGTGGAGGTCGAGTTGTACAGATGGAAGATGGCCCGCGGGGCACCCTGCAACGCCTCGACCGTGCGCTCGATCAATTCCTGACGCGCCTGACAGAGCACCTGAATGGTGACGTGCGGCGGAATGCGGTCTTCCTCGATGATGCGCCGGATAAAGTCGAAGTCCGGCTGTGAGGCCGCTGGGAATCCCACCTCAATCTCGCTAAAGCCGAGGTTCACCAGCAGCTCGAACATGCGGATCTTCTCCGCCACGTTCATCGGGTCGATCAGGGCCTGATTGCCGTCGCGCAGGTCCACGCTGCACCAGCGCGGTGCCTTGTCCAGTGTCCGGTTCGGCCACTGGCGGTCCGGCAAGTTAACCGGCTGGAACGGCTGATACTTATGAAAAGGCATGGCGCCAGCCTGCTGGCCGGCCTTACCCACCTGATAGGTGGACGACTTGGAATTCTGCTGCTGCTCACTCATGGCGCAATCTCACTAACTCGGATAGCGGGTCGGGGTCTCGGAACTGGGTGGGCACCGGGTGTGCCCTGATCGATAGACAATAGCCGGCTACGCCGGCAGTAGTCGCAGCGGTAGGCGGGTAACAAGGCTGTGGATTGCATGAGCCATACCTGCAATATAGCGACGACTGGCAAGAATTCCAACCCCGGCCCGGCTGCTCAGCGGTCCGGTGCCTCCTGCGGGCTCAGCTCAGTGGCAAAACGGCGCGCGTTCTGCACATACCCCATGGCGCTCATCTTCAGCCCCTGGATCTGCTCATCGGTCAGCTGCCGCACCACCTTGCCGGGGGCCCCCATGACCAGGCTGTTGTCCGGAATCTCCTTGCCTTCGGTAATCAGGGTGTTGGCCCCAATCAGGCAATTCTTGCCGATCTTTGCCCGGTTGAGAATCACCGAGTTGATGCCGATCAGCGTGTTGTCGCCAATGTTGCAGCCGTGCAGCATGACCTGATGACCCACGGTCACATTGGCGCCGATCTCCAGCTTGATCCCGCCATCGGTGTGCAGCACCGAGCCGTCCTGCACGTTGGAATTTTCACCGATCACAATCAGATCGTTGTCGCCCCGAATGACGACATTGAACCAGATGCTGGCATTCGGCTTGAGCAGCACGCTGCCAATCACCGTGGCCGAATCCGCGATGAAATACTCTCCTTCCGCCTTTACCCGGCGATCACCCAACGCATAAATCATGTGTCTGTCCTGTTCCAGGCTGATATTAACTGCGTGCATGCTATCAGCTTGCCGAAAGCGGCACACGCGGTCCGGCATTCTGCGCCTGTTGCCGGCATCTGAGGTCTGACGCCCACTAACCGCTGCCTGGCGTCCGTGCGCCGTTGGGGCAGGCTCGAAACCCGGCATTGGAGGCCGACGCTGCCACCGGCCTATAATGGTCGGATTGCGAGTCAGTTCAGGCGACTATGAAATTTTGCAGCAGCTGCGGCCAGCCGGTCAGCCTCCGCGTGCCGCCCAGCGACAACCGACAACGCTACGTCTGCGACCATTGCGAGACGGTGCACTATCAGAATCCACGCGTGGTCACCGGCTGCCTGCCGGTGTACGAAGACCGGGTGCTGTTGTGCCGTCGCGCCATTGCCCCGCGTCGTGGTTACTGGACACTGCCGGCCGGCTTTCTTGAGAACGGCGAGACCGCCAGCGAAGGCGCCCTGCGCGAGACCTGGGAGGAAGCGCAGGCCAACGTGCAGCTCGACGGGCTGTATACGTTGTTCAACCTGCCCCACATCTCGCAAATCTACATGATCTACCGGGCAAGACTGGTCGATCTGGATTTCGCGGCCGGCGAGGAAAGTCTTGAGGTGGCGCTGTTCGATGAGCGGTCAATTCCCTGGGACGACATCGCGTTCAAAGCAATCGGCGACACCCTGAGGCACTACTTTGAGGACCGGACCCGAAACCACTTTCCGGTACATACCGGCGACATCATCGTCCGGCGCTGACCGCTCCGCCCGACCGCCAGATTCACACGTCTGATCGTTTTTCAGAAACCTGTCAGCTCAACAATGCGCGCCCTGCATTCCTGAACAGCCGCAACCAGGGGCCGTCCTCTGCCCAGTCATCAGGACGCCAGGAGTTGCTGACGGCGCGATAGACCCGCTCCGGATGCGGCATCATGATCAACGCCCGGCCGTCGGCACTGGTCAGGCCGGTAATGCCATCCACCGAACCGTTTGGATTGAACGGATAACGCGCCGTCACCTGATGATGATGATCAACGTACTGCATAGCGATCTGACCAGCGGCGGCAAGCGCCGCCCGATTCGACTCGGCCGCAAACTCTGCCTGTCCCTCGCCATGCGCCACAGCCACCGGCAGCACCGAGCCGGCCATGCCGTCCAGCCAGGGAGATGAGCTGGTATTGATGCGCAGCAGCGACGTGCGGGCCTCAAACTGCTCCGAGCGATTGCGGACAAAACGCGGCCAGTCCCCGGCACCGGGAATCATGCCGGAGAGCTGCGACAGCATCTGACAACCATTACACACGCCCAAGCTCAGCGTATCCCGCGCAAAAAAGGCTGCGAACATTTCAGCCGCCTGCGGATGGAACAGCACCGACTTGGCCCAGCCACCGCCGGCACCAAGCACATCCCCATAAGAGAAGCCGCCACAGGCCACCAGCGCCTGGAAGGCATCCAGCGACTGCCGGCCCGCCAGCAGATCGGACATGTGGACATCAATGGCATCAAAACCAGCCGCCATAAAGGCGCCTGCCATCTCAAGCTGGCCGTTCACACCCTGCTCGCGCAGCACCGCCACCTTGGGCCGCTCGCCACGATTGATGTAGGGCGCCACAACATCATCGTTGGGGTCAAAGCTCAGTGCGACGTTCTGGCCCGGATCCGGCTCAAAGATGGCCGCATACTCTTCGTCGGCAGACTCCGGATTGTCGCGCCGGCGCTGCATCTGATAACTGGTTCGGGCCCAGAGCGCCTGTGCCGCGCCACGGTCCTGTTCGAGCAGCACGGTTTCACCGGTGCGCAGCCGCAGCGTCTGATCGATGGTTGGCGCGCCCAGATTGTGGGTGATGCCGCCCATCCCGGCGGCTGCCAACGCGGCCTGAACCTGCGCCAGGTCGGCACTGTGCACCTGTATGACTGCGCCCAGCTCTTCGGCAAACAGCACCGGCATGGCCGTGTCCGCACTCGACCCGCCCAGACTGGTCAAATCAACATCGACACCACAGTGCCCGGCAAAGGCCATCTCCCACAGACAGGCCAACAGTCCGCCATCAGAGCGGTCGTGATATGCCAGCAGCAGATCATCACGCAGTAATTGTCCAAGCACCTGCATGAACGCCTTCAACTGCGCCGGATCATCAACATCCGGACACTGGCCGCCAAGTTCACCGCACACCTGCGCCAGCGCACTGCCGCCCAGACGGTTCCGGCCATTGCCGAGATCGATCAGCAGCAGCCGCGTATCGCCCTGATCAAGCCGTAGCCAGGGCGTCACCGCCTGGCGCACATCGGGCACCGGCGCAAATGCGGAGACGATCAACGTGAGCGGCGCACGTACTTCACGGTCTGCGCCGTCCGGCGTCTGCCATTGCGTGCGCATCGACAGGCTGTCCTTGCCTACGGGAATAGCAATGCCCAGCGCCGGACAAAGTTCCATGCCCACCGCATGCACGGCTTCATACAAGGCCTGGTCTTCCTGCCCCTGACCGGCCGCCGCCATCCAGTTCGCTGACAACACCACCCGGTCGAGCGACTCAATGGCCACGCCGCCGAGATTGGTCAGCGCTTCCGCCACCGCCATGCGTGCCGAAGCCGCCGGACTGATCAGCGCCAGCGGCGAGCGTTCGCCCATCGCCATCGCCTCGCCGGCATGGCTGCGCAGGCTCAAGGTGGTAATCGCCTGATCCGCCACCGGCACCTGCCAGGGCCCGACCATCTGATCCCGTGCCACCATGCCGGTAATGCTGCGATCACCAATGGTGATCAGAAACTGCTTCGACGCCACTGCCGGGAACTGCAACACGCGCGCGATCGCATCGCCAAGGCTTAGCGACGGCGCCGCAGCCCCAACCGGCCAGGCCTGTGTGGTAAAGGCGCGTTCCATCTTCGGCGGCTTGCCAAACAGTACCGCCATTGGCAGATCGACCGGCTTGTTGTCGAAGTGCGTATCCCGCACTTCCAGACGCGGCTCGCGTCCGACAGCGGGCAGCTCCGCTTCACCGACCACCGCATGCGGGCAGCGCTCGCGCGCACAAATGGCTCTAAAGCGCGGCAGATCTTCCGCCGCCACACCGAGCACATAACGCTCCTGCGCCTCATTACACCAGATCTCAACCGGTGCCATGCCCGGCTCAGCATTGGGCACCGCACGCAGCTCGAAGCGGCCGCCGCAGTCGGCATCCTTGACCAGTTCCGGCAAGGCATTGGACAAACCGCCCGCGCCCACATCGTGAATCAGGCGAATGGGGTTCTGCTCGCCCAAGGCCCAACAGGCATCGATCACTTCCTGACAGCGCCGCTCCATCTCCGGGTTCTCGCGCTGCACCGAGGCAAAGTCGAGTTCGGAGCTCGACTGACCCGACGCCATCGACGAGGCTGCTCCGCCGCCAAGACCGATCAGCATGGCCGGCCCACCGAGCACGATCAGCTTGGTGTTTGCAACAAAAGGTATTGCATGCACATGTTCGGCGCGGATATTGCCGACGCCACCGGCAATCATCACCGGTTTGTGATAGCCGCGCACCAGCGTTGGATCGTTAGCATCCGGCAGATATTCGAAGGTTCGGAAGTAGCCGTTCAGCGCCGGGCGGCCAAATTCGTTGTTGAACGCCGCCGCGCCAATGGGACCATCGAGCATGATGTCGAGCGCGCTCTGAATCCGGTCCGGCCGGCCGGTGTCCAGCTCCCACGGCTGCGGCAATTCCGGCAGGTTCAGGTGCGACGTGGTAAAACCGGTCAGCCCGGCCTTCGGCTTGGAACCACGACCGACAGCGCCTTCGTCACGGATCTCGCCGCCGGAGCCCGTTGCCGCGCCGGGAAAAGGCGCAATGGCCGTCGGGTGGTTGTGCGTCTCCACCTTCATCAGGATGTGCACCGGCTCATCGTGATAGCCGTATTGGTGCCCGTCCGGGTCCGGCCACAGCCGCGGCGCCGGATAACCTTCCATGACTGCGGCGTTGTCGCTGTACGCGCTCAGGATGCCGGCGCCGTTGATGTGCCGGTGCGTGTTCTTGATCATGCCGAACAGCGACAATGGCGCCGCTTCTCCGTCGATCTGCCAGCTGGCATTGAAGATCTTGTGCCGACAGTGCTCCGAGTTCGCCTGCGCGAACATCATCAGCTCGACGTCCGTCGGGTCGCGCCCCAGCGCCGCATAGGACGCCGCCAGATAGGCCAGCTCATCATCGCTAAGCGCCAGCCCCAGATCCCGATTTGCTGCTGCCAGGGCCGTCAGCGGATCGGCGCCCAGCGTTACCCAGCCCAGCGGCGCCGGCTGATGCTCGGCAAAGATCGACGCGAGCAGCGCGGCGTCGTCCGGCGCATTCCCCGGCGCCAGTCCACCCGCCTGCGCTTCCGCGGCCGGATGGAACTGCTGCGTCATCCGGTCGTACAGCAACGCCGTCATATCCGCACCCAGGGCCTCGACCGGCGCAAGCCCGTCGACATACCAACGCACGCCACGCTCAACGCGGTGCACGGGCAACTCACAGCCGCGCAGAATATCCGTCGCCTTGCTCGACCAGGGTGAAATGGTGCCGCTGCGCGGTGTCACCGACCCGAGCAAAAGACCCACCGGGGCCGGCAAAGACTGCTTCGGTCCGTAGTCCAGCAGCGCGTTCAAATGCTCACGTTGCGAGGCTGACAGCGGCACCTGCAGATGCAAATAGTGCACAAACTCAGCATACAGACCGCGTACGCCCGGGTACTGCGCCTGCATCTGTTCGCGCAGTTTGTCGAGTCGGAAACTGGAAAACGCCGGCGGGCCGGCAAGCACGAGAAGGCTGTCGGTCATGCAAGAAGGTCCAAGGTCGGATCAGATGGGGACGCACCGGTTACCGCGCCCACTGAAGCGTCATTATAGCCCGGTCGCATTGTCCAAGTCGCGGTCCAAGTCCTGGCCAGTGTCGCGGCCGGCTGCACGCCTGGCCCTAAAGAAATCTTTAACCAGCGCGCTGCAGTCGGCGCCCAACACACCGCCGACAACCTCGGGCCGATGGTTCAGCCCGGGATTGGCATAAACGTCGATGCTGCTGCCCAGCGCACCGGCCCGGGGTTCCGGCGCGCCATAGACCACTCGCGCGACGCGGGCATGGACCAGCGCACCGGCGCACATGGTGCACGGCTCGATGGTCACGTACAGCGTCGCGCCCGGCAGCCGGTAGTTGCCGACGGCGCGGGCCGCTTGGCGCAGTGCGACCAGTTCGGCATGCGCGGTTGGATCCTGGCTGGATATCGGACAGTTGAAGCCGCTGGCGATCACCCGGTCATCCAGCACCAGCACCGCACCCACCGGCACCTCACCCTGCGCCGCACCCTGCCGGGCCAGCGCCAGTGCCTCGCGCATGAACGATGCATCCTGCGTCTGCTGATCTGACGGTTGTTCGTACATCTCGAATCGCTGGACAGGCTGCCGGTGGCGCATCTTAACGGTTACTCCGAAAGGGCACACGCATGGCCAATGCACAAACCTGACATCCGCCTGTTGCCAGACTCGAGTAGACCCCATACTCTATATTTGATTTTTTTTGACGGCGGGAGCGGACATGCAGGATTTCGAAGGCCGGGTGGCGGTGATCACCGGCGCGGCAAGCGGTATTGGTTGGGGTATGGCGCAGGCATTTGCCGATGCCGGCATGAAACTGGTGATGGCTGACATCGAGGTACAGACCCTGGAGGCGGCCGGCGCCGAGCTGCGCGCTGCCGGTCATGAGGTGATCACGGTGCAAACCGATGTCGCCGACCCGACATCCGTGCAGCGTCTGGCCGACGCCGCCCATGAGGCCTTCGGCAAAGTCCATGTGCTGTGCAACAACGCCGGCGTCGGTGGCGCCACCGGCAAACCCGGCCAATGGGGTGTCTGGAATTCGCCACCGGAGAGCTGGCAATGGGTGCTTGGCGTCAACCTGATGGGCGTGGTCCATGGTCTGCAGTCCTTCGTCGACCGGATGATTGCCCACGGTGAACCCGGCCACGTCGTCAACACCTCCTCCGTGCTGGGTGTCTGGGGCGGCGGCAACGGGATCTACGGTGTGTCCAAACACGCGGTGACAGCCCTCAGTGAAGGCCTGTATCACGGTCTGAAAGGCCAGCAGGCCGCCATTGGCGCGTCCGTGCTGATGCCGGGCCTGGTCGCCACGCGCATCAACACGGCCGCACGCAACCGCCCAGAGCACTTGAAGCCCGATGGTCAGGACCTCCCGCCTGAAGTAATGGCAATGATGGCGGCGGCAGAAAAGCGCTATCTGGAGAACGGTATGCCGCCGCGGCAGGTCGGCGAGATCGTGCTCAACGCGATCCGCGAGGAGCGTTTTTACGTGTTCACGCACCCGGGTTCGGAGAAGCCAGTCGAAGAGCGGATGCGGGCCATCATTGATGGGCAGCCACCGACACCCGGCCCGCAGATGCGGCGGCTGGCGCAGCCGGATGGCCAGCAAAGGTAACGCGGGTAAGGTAAACGACTAGCAGGCCGCCGAAAAACGGCCTGCCAGCGTCGCGCCATGGATGGCGTCGACTCCGCTTCCGTTAATCCTATCGGCAATTACCTCCCAGGTAATTGCCCGGCCACAGACGCCGGGTCATTGTTGCGCCGACTCCCCACGAGGTGCGGCAACAATGAATACCCAGGCAAACATTCCGGTGACCGCTTACGCGGAACTCCCCATCCAACATCACACCATAGGCGACGCCACCATTGCGGTCCGCTCCTGCGGGCAGGGTCCCGATCTGGTGCTGATCCATGGCTTTCGGGTGCACGGCTACACCTGGCGCAAACTGCTGCCGGCACTGTCACAACGGTTTCGCTGCCATGTCGTCGATCTGCCGGGACTTGGCGACAGCGATTGGACGGCAACTACCGACTTCCGATTCAGCGCGCAAGCGCAGCGGCTGATGTCCCTGATCGATAACCTGGCGCTGACGAATTACGCGCTGATCGGTCACGACACCGGCGCCACCATCGCCCGGCTGATTGCGATTGCGAGGCCGGACGAGGTTCGCCGGCTGGTGATGATCAATACCGAGGTGCCAGGGCACCGCCCGCCCTGGATCCGGCTTTACCGGTTTAGCGCCGGCCTGCCGCTCGCACCATCCGCTTTCCGGCTGCTGCTCAGCTCAGGCAGATTCGTGCGCTCCAGAATGGCGTTCGGTCAGTTCTACAGTGAACCGGCACTGTTCAACGCCGAGCACCTCGCGCCTTATGTCCAACCGCTGGTGACCTCCCAGCGGCGCATGCAGGGTATGCTGGGCTACCTGCTGGGCGTTGAGTGGGACGTCGTTGATGGTCTGCGCGAAGGCCATGGTCAGATCAAGGCCGATACCCTGCTGCTGTGGGGTGAGGACGACCGCACCTTCCCGCTGGCCGGCGCCAGAGAGATCTGCGCTCAGCTGCGCAGCCAGCTGGAGCTGGCCCTGGACACCGCCGTCTCGCAGCGCCACCTGAGCTTTCTGGAATCCGGCCGTGCCCGGCCCAGCCGCCACATGGTGCTGCACCTGGCCGAAGCGCTGGACGTGCCCTTGCGTGAACGCAATGCGCTGCTGCGCGCAGCCGGCTACAGCGATCTGTTCCGGCAACGGGATCTCGACAGCGCCGACATGGCACCCGTCCGGCAGGCACTGGAGCTGATGCTCAGTCACCATGAGCCCAATCCGGCACTGGTCGTCGATCGGGACTGGAACGTCCTGATGACCAACACCGCGCTGGAGCGGCTGATTGGGCTTGTTGGCGATCTGGAGCAATTCTGGCAGCAGACCTGCGGCGACGGCCCTCGCAACATCATGCGGCTGACCTTTCATTCGGCCGGCCTGCGCCCGCTTCTGGCCAACTGGGCAGACGTGGCGCCGGTCCTGCTGCTTCGCCTGCAGCGCGAAGCCGCGGCCACTGGCAGCCCGCTGCTGAACAGTCTGTTAGAAGAGTTGCATGCCGACCCCGACATTCCACGCCATTGGCGCGAACCGGATCTGGATCAGCCCTTGCCCCCAGTTATCCCGCTGGTCGTCAGCGTCCACGGCGCGAGCATCCGGCTGTTCAGCATGATCAGCACCTTCGGCACACCCCAGGACATCACCACCGACGAAGTCAGGCTGGAGACTTTCTTCCCGGCCGATCCGGACACGGCAACGCTGCTACAGGCATTGGCCGGGTAAGTCAGCCCGCCATCACGTCTCTCGGGCCAGCTCCTGAAAGAACGCCGCCCGCGCCGCTTCACTCTGGGCGGAGACCAGCGTGGCAACATCACATCGGATGCCGTGCATCTCAGCGCTGGACAGCGACTCTGCAACCGTCATCGGCGCCACGCGCTCACGCTCAAAACCCCGACTGGTCAGTGCCGCATCGAACGCCGCGGCTGTCAGCGGGTTGGCATACAGCGCGGCGAACAATGTTTCGCTGCCCTTCTGCTCCAGGGTATCCAGTTGCTGCCGGACCGCGATCCAGTCATCAACGTGGTTGAAGTAGTCCGCACGCGCCTGCGCCGGCTCAGCGTTCAGGTGCGCCTCCACATGCGCGTGCATCTGCGCCTGAGCCTCTGCATCGAGCAGGTACACGTCAATACAGCCTGCCGCATGACCAAGCTGTTCCGCCTGGTAGGCATAAACCGGTTGCGTCAACGGCAGTGAAGCGACGGCCTCAAAGGTCAGGTCGAAGCCATGCTGGCAGACCAGACCTTCCAGGGCCGTGTCGGCATCAAAATCGTCTACTGTGGCGTCCGGCGTCTCAGCGGGGGACGTCACCGGCGATTCGGCTGGCGCCTCGATCGGCGCCTCGTCAGACTCTGACACCCACCAGAGTATGCCGAGCGCCAGCAAAACCGTTATCACAACAATTGGCCACCTCATGTGCCCTAGTCCTGCTGCTTGTCAGCTTTCTGATCCTGCCGGAACCGCTCAAAAGCAGTCCGGACCCGGTTGGCGTGGGGGTTCTCCTGCGCACTGGCAAAGGACGCATACGCCTTGTGCGGCTCGTTGGCAGTACGCGCAAACCCGAACGCGCTGCCGATGTGGAAGGCATTGGTCACGGATGCGGAATAACCCATTTGATCGAGCGAATCGTTAATCGCGTACTTGGCCGACAGCACCATGGCCGGATCATTGTCAGCAACGCGTTCGGCATAGGCCATGGTCTGGGCTTCCAGCTGATCGCGTGAATAGACGCGATTGACGAAGCCGACCGACAGCGCTTCACCGGCGCTCAGTACCCGGTGCTCGAAAAGAATCTCTTTGGCCTTCTTCGGCGGCATGTCCCAGGGCAGCGCCCAGAAGTCCGCCGGAGACGGGTACGCCAGGAACTGCGCATCGTCCGAGGCGAACACCAGGTCCATTGCCGAAGCGACCATCCAGCCGCCCCAGATGCAATAACCGTGCACCATGGCAATGGTTGGCTTGGCCAGATTGCGCCATCGCAGGTGGTCTTCGATATAGGCCTGCTTCATGCGCTGATAACGCTGGCCCGCGGTTTCGGGTGGCAGTTCCGGATCCGCCATTTCCCGCACGTCATGGCCGGCAGAAAAGTGCGGGCCGGCGCCGGACACCACAACGACGCGGACATCGCCATCACGGGCCGCCTCATCCAGCGCCAGGTCAATTTCCTTCAACATCAGCCGGCTCTGCGCGTTCAGCGTATCCGGTCGATCCAGTATCAGGCGCGCAATGCGACCCGGCTCGTAGGTGACGGTCGAGTAAGCCATGTTGACCTCGGGCAGTGATGGTGCGGCCATGATACAGGAAACCTTGCGCGCGTAACGGGTTTCCATGCGCCGCTCACAGAGACCTGGCCCCGATCAGTCTTCCAGTCCGCCTAGCG
>SKXG01000296.1 GCA_007128525.1 Pseudomonadales bacterium
ATGCCGGCCAGGACTTCGAGAAACCGTTGCGACAGGTCCAATACGGCGTCAAATCCTTTCGCATCCTGACCCGGCTCGGTGGCTTCGCGCACCCGCTGCAGGGTCACGGCGCCCAGCAAGCAATGATCTCGATCCACCACTGGCAGAATCGTGTCGTGATTCCAGCGCGGTGACGCCAACGCCGCGCCCAACGGCATCTCGGCCGGCAGGGGTTCCACCTTGACCATGCAGGCTTCGACAGCCAGCGAGAGATCTTCCGTTTCAAGCGCCCGGTACAGGTCCAATGCCCCATGCAGGCGGCCACCGTCCGTGAGGATGTAGATGGGCGGCTCATCGTCCCGGTCGTTGCTGAGCGCATGCAGCTCATCGGCGACATCACGCAGGCTGGCGTCATAAGGCACGCTGATAAACGATCGTGAGGCGATGGCGCCGAGCGTGCCCTCCGGGAAAGCAAAACGTTGCGCCAACATCTGCCGCCGCCGCGGCGACGCCACCTGAGCAATGACCGCAGACCGCCATTCCGGCGGCATCCGGGTGAGCAGGCCGACCGCGTCCTCAAATTCGGCGGCGCCAAGCAGGGCCGCAATGCGCGCCTCGTCCATGTCCGCCAGAACATCCCGGGCAAGCCGGCCAGACGAAGCGGCGATTACCGGCGCGGCAACCGCATCCGGCAATGCGCGGCAGAATCCAATCGCTTCCTGCCAGTCGCCCTTGCTCAGCAGTCCCGCGACCTCCGCTGGGAAGGCACGGGCATGGCCGATCATCAACGCATCCAGTTTCAAGGCTTGCTACCCTCCGCCGGGCCCAACCGGAGCGCTGGCTGCTCGGTAAAGAGCGCTGCGGGTACCGTCATCACGCCCTCATCAGTCACCAGGTCGACACCGGTGCGATGAATTTCTATCACCACACCTTCGATGTCACCAATCCGGATCCGATCACCTGGCTTGTAGCGCGCCACCATGTTGTGGGCCACCAGGTTGGCAACGTAGCCCCGTGCGCCCAGGGCAAATGCCAGCACCAGTCCGCCGATACCGCCGCCGACGATCAGGATCAGCAGCTGGCCGATAAAGCTGACGTCCAGCCCCATGTGCTGAAGGCCAGTGAGCAGACCGATGATCAGGATGGCAGCCTGAGCCACGCGCGGCAGCAGAACGCTGTCGCTCACCCCTTGCAGCCGCATCAGCAGCAGCCGTGCGAACACGCCGAGCAGGTGGGCCGCACCAATGATCGCAAGCCCCACCAGAATGCGCGGCATATAGGCCAGAGGTGCATCGAGCCAGCGGAACACCCGCCCCATACCCAGCGTCTGTAATGCCAGCAGCAGCGCCAGGAGGACGACCAGCCAGTACACCGCCCGCACCAGCAGCTTCATGCCGCGCTCAGAGATCAGGTCGGCGCGATCGCCGGAGAATCGGGCCAGCACACGATTGAGCAGCAGCAGGCCGCGTTCGGCCAACTTGCCCGCCAGCCAGGCCAGCAGCAAACCAACCAGCAGGGTCAGCAGCGCCGCAAGTTCCGGGTAGGTCACAGCGATCGAGTACAGGTCCTCGGCAGCATTCACCCGTCTTAGCTCCGCAGCAGGAATACAGTAGCCATCATCCTCGTAATGGCAGGAAAATCCAACGACAAGGCCGGTAGCCGGGCATGTGACGGAGACGCTTAGGCCGGGAACTGTTACCATACCCGTGCGTCTAAACACGCGACCGGCTTGAAAAGGCCGGTGTTCCTGAATCGAGATTCGGGGGCGATATGGCTTCGACGGCGGTGACGACGTCAAAGGTGCATGCCGAGAGGGTAGTGACTCTCGTTAAACAATCGCTGCAACTAAAATATAGTTGCCAACGACGAAAACTACGCACTAGCCGCTTAAAGACCGGCTTACCTTAGCTGAAATCTGCCTGTGGATTGATGCTGAGGGCGCAAGCTCACAGGATCGCGACAATGCCTCGCCCGGGGTTGCGTCGTTAAAACCAATCGGGATCGCCTGAACCACCCTGCCCGTTGGGTCGGTTCGAGGTTAAATCAATAAACGGACCTAAGCATGTAGATCCGATGACGAAGTGCTGACGGACGCGGGTTCAATTCCCGCCGCCTCCACCAATAGTGTTGAAGAATCAAGCGCCTGTGGGCGCTTTTTTCTTTGTACCATCCAGAGGCCCATCCAGACAGAGGCCCATCCAGAGAAAATCGCGACCTGGCAGCCTGTCCTGCCTGCTGGCAGGGGTCATTCAGGTCGAAGTCAGGCAGCCGGTAAACGGCCCGTAGGAAGCAAGCGTGACAAGCCGAAGCTCAAGGCCTAGGTGGCGCTGGACGTGCCGGCGTAGCGATGCATCGCGCCACTGGCGATTGCGGCAACTATTCGGCGGCCACGATGACCAGCAACACGACCAGGGCGATCAGGACCACGAACAACCCCAACGTACCCCGGAGCAGCACGCGCTGCGCCCCCAGCGTGCCCTCCTCCTCCATCGCCGCAAGCTCGTCCGGATCGAGGCTGGTGCGCGCTTTGTGGTCAGGGTCGGCGAGCAACGCCACGGCATCGTCATACTGGGCGTCAATCATGACTTGAAGCGCTGCCTGTGACCGGTCTCGGCGCAGGCCCAGGGCGCGCATGACAGAACTCGTGCCAGCCACGTGAGCAGCAATGCCATGTGCGCGCAAAAATGCCGCGCGTTCGTCAGCTTCGAAGCGAGTGTCGTAGCGAGCAACGATGCGCATAAAAACTCCACGATGAGGGCATGATCAGCAAATGACTAGGAGATCGAGGTCACCGGTACCGCGGACGCACCGGACGGGCCTAGTAGCTCAACCTTAGGTTGATCATCGGCCCTCTACTCGAAATCCTGATGCCAGAGCAGTTAGGATAAATGATGCACTCGGTGGTGTACCAGCTGGCAGGCAACTCACTGTGCTCGTTGGCAATGAGCTCAGACTGGTGACTTAGCGCTGCGTCTGCGGCAGACCGCCGAGGCCCCTTATGACAACCTCGGCCTGCCGTATCAACCGTTCACCGAGGACTCCGTCCAACCGCTGGAGCCCGGCGTACCGGTGCTGATTGAGTTCGACTTCTATCCAATCTCGAACGTATTCCGTGAAGGTCACCAGATCCGGCTGACGCTGAACTTCGCCGATCAGCGCGCGACGCCACGACTTGGTCCAGCGCCCGAGGTGACCCTGGCAGGCATTCGTCTAGGCCAATTACCGGGTGCTCTGGTCAGGCACCTTGACAGTGCGGCAGTGCATGCCGAGAGTACGGCAACGAGGCACACCATTCAAAGCACTCCAGACGGCAACACTGCTGTGGTCATGCGTAAGCAGTTCTGGACGCGAAGTTTTCCATGATGTTGCTCTGCTGGATAGACGTGATGGTGCCCACGTCCGTGCCAGACCAGGAGTAGGCGCATGCCTTTACCAACCTCCGCACGAAGCTTCTGTCTTGTCCTTGTGTTCACGCTGGTCGGCTGCGGCGGCGGCTCCAGTTCCAGCGGTGGCGGCGACCCGGGCGACAATGGCGACAATGGCGACAATGGCGACAATGGCGACAACGGCCCGCCGACCGGCGGACTGGCCCTGCAGGCCACCCCACAACAGGAATCATTGGAAGTTGACTGGAATACCGATGACTTCACTGCCGACGCCAGGTTCGACCTGTGCATCGCAACCGAAAACCTTGAA
>SKXG01000263.1 GCA_007128525.1 Pseudomonadales bacterium
CTGACTTTTTGACCCAGGGACGCATAGGCCACGGCCAGGTTGGTCGTGATCGTGGTCTTGCCGCAGCCGCCTTTACCGTTGACGACCAGAATGCGCGCTGGTTTACCGCCTCGCATGCTGTGCTGTGCTCTGCTGAATTGGGTAGTCGACGCCAGTGCAGGACTATACACCGAAGTGCCTGGGTGCAAACAGGAAATTCTGGAGAAATAATGGGTTGCGTGCACTTTGCACGTTATTGCTGAAGTATCGATGATACCGCTATGAAAAAGCAGGGCTGGCCGTCCATGGCCTGGTGACTGCAACGTTCCGGCGCTGTCCTTTGCGCCAGCGTTCACCCCAACTCGTCCTGCCCGCTGGTCCCTTGGAACCTGCCGCCCTGACAGGCGGCTCTGCTGAAGGTGTGGTGTCGTCCTGTGACAGCGCCCTTCAATCCAAAGATAGCAGGGGTTGTTGGTTTCGCCAGAAATTGTTGGTCAAGACATGAGCGAACGGTGTGGATCGTCTGTTCTGGTGTGGTCTCAACGGCGCAAAACGAACGGGCTGACGGCCAGCGCAATCACGGCAATAAAGCCCAGCAAGGCCCAGCCGGCCATGCTCAGGCCGAGCAGGGACCAGTCCACAGCGGCGCAGTCCCCGGTGCCGAGGGTCATGGCGCGCAGCACTTCCGAGGCTGGAAAGACGTCGATCATATAGTCCAGGCCCGGGCCACAGGCGGGCGCCTGGCCGGGGGGCAGGCTTTGCAGATAGATTTGTCGCAGTGAAAAGCCAGCGCCGGCCAGACTGCTCAGCGCCACAAGCACGGTGTAGATGGGCCGGCCGGGGTTTTCGATCAGGGCGATGAAGGCCATCAGGCCGGCCAGCAGGAAACCGATGCGCTGGGTCAGGCACAGCGGGCAGGGCTCCTGGCCGTCGACATGCTCATAGAACAACGCTGCCGTCAGCATCGCTGCGATCAGGCCGAGTACGGCAAGCATGGCGCTGTGGTATCTGGTCAAAACACACTCCCTTGAGTCGAGATGGGCAAGCTTACCGGCCGCGCAAGCCGGGTCAACCGTTGCGTTCAGGTTGCGGTGTCGGGCGCGGCGCGTCCGACAACAGCGGCTCGGGCGTGCCGGACCAGTGGGTCTGCAGCCAGTCCGCCGTCTGCGCAAGCAGTGCCGGATAATAGGCCTCGAAGTCGTCGGCAAGTTCAGCCTGCCGGACTTCGAACTGGGCCATGGCCAGGGCCGCCAGCTCGGGGCGGCGCAGACGCTGGGCCACGCGCTCAACGGTCCGTGCCAGCACGGCCGTTTCACCGTAGGCCGCAAACAGGTCGCGGCGCCGGGCATGTTCGTAAAAGGTGCGCGCCCCGAGGGAGAGCTGCCGGCGGTGCTGGTGAATGCAGTCGTAAGCGCTCGCGGTAAAGACCACCAGCTCGGCGTCATGCAGGCGCTCAAAGCGGCAGGCCAGGAAATGGTCGGCGATCAGGTCGACGAAGATCGGCGCGAAGCGGCGCAGGTCTGGTCCGAAGCGCTGTGCGGAGCGCTGCAGGTCGGGCTGTCGATGACTGTAGGCATCGATATAGCGGTGCAGGCGGATGCCAGCGCTTAGTTCACCGGGCAGGTCGGGCACCGGGCCTTTGACGAAGTCGCCGAGAAAGCCGCCGACCAGCAGATCCGGATGGGCGCTGGCCAGCGTGCAGTGCGCCAGGAAATTCACCCGCCCGCCCGGGCGGTAACGCCGTCGCCGAGTTCCGGTACCGCCAGATACTGCGCCAGGAAGGTTTCGAAATCCGGCTCGTCGGCGGCTTCGGCCTGTTGCTGCGCCGTCAGCGACTCGGCAGCCATCTGTTCGAAGGCGGCCTGACGCGCGGCCGGCATGGGCGTTTCCAGCAGGCTATCCCGATGGGCCTGGGCCAGCGCCAGGCCGAGCCGGGCGAAGGGCTGCTTTTGTTCGCGCATGGCCGCAAGCAGTCGTGCGGACGGCGTCTGGTCGAGGTCCTGGAACCTGCGCTGCTGTTGCTCGAGTGCGGCCTGGTAGTGACCGTTGCCGTGGGCCTGATCGAGCAGCCTTGCGATCGGCTGCATGCCATCGAGCAGCGCCTGGCCCCAGTCGGCCAGTGCCACCTGCCGACCATTGCGGTGCAGCTGCAGGCCGGGGCGCCGGCCGTCCTGCACCACAGTCAACTGGTTGGCGGCCATCTCGGCTGCTTCCTGCTCGCTGTCCGGCGGACTGTCGGTGAGCAGGCAGTAGAGCAGGAAGAGATCGAGAAAGCGGATGGTGTCGGTGTCGATGCCCAGCGGCAGGAATGGGTTCAGGTCAACGCAGCGCACTTCCACGTATTCAATACCGCGCTCGTGCAGGGCGCTGATCGGCCGCTCGCCGGGTGCCGTGGTGCGCTTGGGCCTGATGGTGCCGTAGAACTCGTTTTCAATCTGGAGCAGGTTGGCGTTGAGCTGTTGATAGTGGCCATCCTTCTTCACGCCGCGCTCAGCATACTGCGGATACTCGGTGGTCAATGCCTGCCGCAGTCCTGTGAGGTAGTCACCGAGCGAGTTGTAGGAGATGTGCAGGCTTTCCTGCGCCGCGCTTTGATAGCCGAGTCGACCCATGCGCAGCGCCGTGGCATAAGGCAGATACAGCGACCCTTCATCAAAACTCTGCAGCTGATGCGGGCGGCCGCGCACAAAGGATTTGCAAAGTGCCGGCGAGGCGCCGATCAGCAACATCAGCAGCCAGGACTGACGCCGGAAATTGCGCACCAGTCCCAGATAGCGGGCGTCCTGGAAGGCGCGATTGTGTTCCTGCCCGGTGGCAGATGCGAGCGTCTGCCATAACGTATCGGGCAGCGAGAAGTTGTAGTGGATACCTGAGATGGTTTGCATCAGGCGTCCGTAACGAACGCCGAGGCCGAGGCGGTACAGTGTTTTGGCCTGCGCCATATTGGAGCTGCCGTAGCGGCCGACCGGAATGTCAGCGTCCTCGCTCAAGATGCACGGCATGCTGGCGGGCCAGAGCAGCTCATCATCAATGTTCTGATAGACGTACTGGTGAACTTCCCGAAGCTCTTCCATGCAGGCGTCGATATCCGCATGCACGCCGGTAATCAGCTCGAGCTGAGCCTCACTGAAGTCGGTGGTGATGTTCGGATGCGTCAGCGGTGAGCCGAGTGCGGCTGGGTGGGGTCGCTGGGACAACGCACCCGCCGGCGTCACGCGCAGGCTCTCTTTCTCGATACCGCGACGCAGCCCACGCAGCATCGGCTGGGCGGTACTGTCGGCGAGGCGCTCAAGCAGTTCGGGCGCTGGGAGGTAATCGGCTGTAGACATCTGGGCCGGGCCAAAAAAGTAAAGGCCGGGTAGCTTAACCTTGCTACTCCGGCCTTTCCAGACTGGTGGTCACGGGCAGGCGTGACCCGTTATGGATGCGGCTTCAGCCCTTCGGGCCAGCTGCAACGATTTCATCTTTGACGTCGTACTTTTTGAAGTTCTCAGAAAACTTCTCGGCCAGGCTCTTGGCCGCGGCATCGTAGGCGTCTTTGTCGGCCCAGGTGTCGCGCGGGTTCAACAGGTTGTCGTCCACACCCTGTACCGTCTTCGGGATGTTCAGGTTCAGTTGCGGCAGGTGCACGGTCTCGGCGTTACGCAGCTTGCCGGACTGAATGGCGTGAATAA
>SKXG01000292.1 GCA_007128525.1 Pseudomonadales bacterium
CGATCCTCCAGCGATGACCACATGCCAGTGGTGCCGATACCGGCCTGCTGAACACCGGCCTGATCGAGCATGGCGATGACCTCGGCTTCGGTCATCGTCTTCTCCAGGTACTTCTCGGCGATTTGAACGGCCAGCGCTATCAGGCCCTGCTCGCGCTGCGCCGCCTCAAACTCTGGCTCGCTCATGCCCAGCAATGTTGCCCACTGGCGCCCAAACTGCCGAAAGTAGCCCCGGTGCACGAAGCCGCCGCCACTGCGAAGCAGCTTGATGGTGGCGTCCTTGACGGCCGCTGTCGGGGTATCGCACTCAAGATCAATGACCATGGGAGTATCCTTAATTCGGTGACATGAGTTTGTTGCAGCAGCGGCCAGGCATTTGACCCGGCCTAAACGGGACCATGGTACCCGATAGCACTGCGCCAGGCGGCCGCAACGGACAAGAAAACGTCAGGCAGGAGAGCGCTAAACGCCGGGACCGATCAGGGCCACGATTACGCGGCGCAGATCGTCGCGGGAGACCGGTAGCGGCAGCCAGGAAACCGGAATACTGCCATCACCCGCCATCGCCGCTTCTACGTCGGCAGGCTGATCCAGGCCAGAAAGGAGTATCAACGGCACATTGCGCCCTGCTTCGCGTAGCGCGAGGATTATTGCGTCAACCCGGCTTGCGGACGCCGAAATGTCGCAGATCAGCAGATCGAAGGGCGCATCCGCCTCTAACGTCGCTGCGACATCGCCAAGAGCGACGTCACAAACCGAATGACCCTCGGCCATCAGCACGGCCGTCAACATCTCTCGGATCAGCGCATCATCGCCGGCCAGCAACAGTCGGCACGGATTCGGACGCTCGGTGACAGGACCAACCTGTGCCGCCTCAACGCTGGCCGGATCAGGAACAGGAAAACGCATCAACACCTGTGTACCCCGATTCAGCTCACTGGCAATCTCCAGCCGACCACCGAAATAGCGCATGGTCGAGTCGGCCAGCGGAATGCCCATGCCGGTGCCGTCCGGTTTGGTTGTAAAGTAGACTTCTTTGCTGCGATTTAAGACATCTGTTGGCATGCCCAGACCTGTGTCGCTTAGCGTCAGGGTGATGACCGCATCGGCTTGCGTACAAGTCACCGACAGCGTACCGCCATCAGGCATGGCATCAACGGCATTGAAGATCAGGTTGGTCAGCACACCACGAAGGTCCGCGTGATTGGCCAGCACGACATGCCCAGCTGGGCAGGCCATCTGAATATCGATCTTCGCACCTTCCTTATGGGGCTGCGACCGCCAGCGGGCCTCGGTCAAGGCCAGTGAATCCTGCACCACATCGGCTAAATCTACTGGAACCAGGGGCGCCGCCGCTGTGCCTTGTGCATAAAAGGCGCGCAGCCTTCGAACCACTGCAGAAGCGTCCTCAGACGCCGTCTTGATGCCACCAACATACTGCCGAACCTTAGCAGGATCGTCGGCAACACCCGGCTCCAGCACCAGCTCACTAAACCCTTGAATTGGCGCGAGACTGTTGTTCAGGTCGTGCACGACACCGCGTGCCATCTGTTGCAGCGCATTGATGCGCTCCCGCTCGATCAGCTGCGGCATGGACTCGAGCAGCATCTTCTGGTTATCGATTGCTTTGCGCTTGCGCCGTTGCTGATGCAGGCTCAGATAACCAATCAGCACGCCAACCAACACATAGGACAGCAGCCGCACCGCCCAGTCGGAGAGCGGCTGTGGTTCATCCAGGCCAGACGGCACCCACAATCCCAAGCTCAGGCCGATGACGCCCGCCACGACGGCGCCGACCAAAGGCCCAAAGTAAAAGGCAGCGATGGCGACAGGAATCAACAGCACACCCGGGTTCAAGTATGCAAGCCCGCCTGCACACAGAATCAGCACTGTCCAGACAACAGAGACCAGTACGATCACCAGGGTGGCAACCAGCGTTGTACGGTACGACTGTGAAATCAGCAAGCGGTCGGTACGCATGTCATCGCTGTCACGAAACCCATCCGGCAGAGTGACTGCGAGTATCTAACACGACCAACGTTCGTGCCAGCCCCTATAGTCTTGTTGGGAGACTTGACTCGATCTTAGGCCTCAGCCAGACACACCTGATTACGACCCGCCTCCTTGGCCTGATAGAGCGCCGCATCAGCCCGTTTGATCGTGTCGTCCATGCTCTCTTCTGGACAATGCTCAGCAATCCCAACGGAAACACTGACGCGATAGGCAGAAGGCAATGCCGGCAGCACCAGGCGGGCTATCTGCTCACGCAGCCGCTCTGCCTTGCTTAAGGCACCATCGGCACCGGTATCCGGCAGAATCAACAGGAACTCTTCACCACCGTAACGACCGAAGACGTCGGAGGCTCGGACATTGTTTTGAATCAGATCCGCCACGGCACAGAGCGCTTGATCGCCAGCCTGATGACCAAAGCTGTCATTGAGCGCTTTAAAGTGGTCGATGTCGAGCATACATACACTGCAGCGCCGCTGCTGCTCATCTACAGCAACCACATCGGCCAACGATGTCATCAGGTGGCGCCTGTTGTAGATGCCCGTCAATGGATCTCTTGCGGCCAGCTCATTGATCCTGGTGAGTGCATCCTGGAGCGCTTCATTGCGGCTGCGAAGATGGTCGCGTAGCGTACTGATATAACCGCCAAGCAACGCGAGCTGGCTGCCAACCAGGATCAACATCAGGAATTGCATCAGTTCCATGGACCCATCGAGAACGTCTGGACGGCTCCAGAACAACACCCCCATCAGGGCAGCATAGGACGCGACTATCCAGATCATGACGATCATCAAGCGCCGGAAGTCCAGCCCAAGAATCCCGTACAGCACCGGGATGACGCACAGCAGCATCATGATGGCCCGCGCCTGCCCAGCGTCCAGGTGATACATGACGAACAGGGATGGAATCAGCGAGGTGACGATCTGCGGCACCGTCAGACTGGGGTCACGCAGCCGCAGGTTGATGTTATTTAGGATCAAACCCAGGAATATCAGATTGACGCAGATCGAGAATACCGACCATTGCAAAACAACGATGCCGTCAAGAAAGCCGAAACCCCACCACATCAGCACCATGGCAAAGGTAAACAGGTACGACCCCATGGCCATGCCCAGACGCCGCAACCGCAACCGTTGCTGGGACGCAATCGCCTCCAATGACCCTTGCTCTGCCGAGTCGGTCAATTCCATGCCGACAACCTGCCCAAAAGCCGCCTCGTTGGGCGCTTGACAATCAGTCTAGCCGGTTAACGTCGTCGCGCCTGATGCGTGCGTCAATTTGTGCGCCAGACAACAGTCGAGGGCGTGCCCCCGGCGTTGCGTGTAGCGGCACGCTGATTGCTTTCCGCACGCCGGGTACGATACCGTACTCTCTTCAGTGATCAAGGCAGCGCCTGTTGCGCTTAACCGGATCCACTACCCTAGCGGTGGCAATATGGTCAACGCGCACGATCCAACTTCAAACCTGTTACTAAAAGCACTACCCGCCGAGGCACAGGATCGCATCTTTCCACTGTTGAAGCCTGTGGACCTCCCCCTGGGCACCGTGATTTACGAATCAGGTGAGAACCTGAGCCACGTCTACTTTCCCGTGGACTGCATTATCTCACTGCTCTATGTGATGCTCGATGGCG
>SKXG01000425.1 GCA_007128525.1 Pseudomonadales bacterium
CTGGCGTCCCGCATCCAGCAGCGGTGCGCGCCCCACCATTCTCGTTGGTCATGGCGGCTTCCAGAGCAAGGAAGCACCCAACATCGTCGAGATGGCCATGCAGTTTGCGCGCGAGCACGACTGGGCCACCATCGCGCTGGATGCACCCGGTCATGGTGACCGGCGTACCGAGGAACAAAAGCGTCAGCAGGAAGAAACCCTGCGCCGACTGCGTGAAGGCGGCGTAGACGCCGGCGCCCGCCAACGTCGCGACCGGGTAGTCAACGAAGGCACCGCCGCCAGCGACGGCAAGCCACGCGAGCCGCGCATGGTACGGGAATGGAAGGCCCTGCTCGATACCCTGGCCGACACGCCGGACATGGCCGGCTCCAGCTACGGTTACTGGGGCGTATCCATGGGCTGCCGTTTCGGCATTCCGCTGGTCGCCACAGAGCCCAGGATCCAGGCCGCGGTGCTGGGTCTGTTTGGCCTGACGCCGGACCCGACGTTCAAAGCCCAGGTCAACAGCATCAAGCTGCCGTTGTTGTTCCTGTTTCAGTATCACGATGAGCTGATGACGCCGGACGCGGGCCTGAAGCTATGGGAAGCCTTCGGCTCGAAGGAGAAGACCATGCATATCAATCCGGGGCCGCATGTCGGGATTCCGAAGTTTGAGCGGGATGCGTCGGCGGCGTTTTATGCGCGGCATCTTTCGTAGGGCACTTCAGCCCTACCAAATCAAGCCAGCCATGGATTGATGACCGTCGTGCCCGCGACCGTAAATGGACCCGTGTCGCGTGTCGCCACCGTCAAGCCATTAGCAGCAGCAATGGCTGCGATGTAGGCATCGGGGAGAGGAAAGCCACCGCCATTGTTGCGGGCAATCAAAGCCAACTGCGTGTAATGATGCGCCGCGCCCAAATCGAAAGCGAGCACCCTCCCGGAAAAATGGGCCAGTATCTCTTGCAGCTGTAAGCTCAGCGCATCGCGCCGGCGGCCCTGGGGCAGCACACCAATGCCAAATTCCAGCTCCGCCACACTAACGCTCGACAGGAACAGGGTCTCCGTCGCCTGGGCATCGGTCCAGCGTAATACCCTTTGGTTGGGCGACGGACGCATCCATTCAGATACGACGTTGGTGTCCAGCAGAATCACTCGAAGCTGACAGGCGGCTGCTGTGTGGTCTGATACTTGCGCCGATTCTCAGCGATCGCTTCCTCCATGGCATCAATGTCACTGTCCTCCAAGCCATAGTCACGGCTCGACTCGGCAAGCAACGTTCCGAGGCCTGTGGCTTGCGAGGGTTTAACCGCCTCGTACAGGATCGCACGCACCTCAGCCTCCATGCTTTGACCGTGTTCGGCAGCACGCACGCGCAGAGCACGATGCACCTCATCAGGCAGGTTTCGTACGGTAAGCATGGCCATCGTGGACACCTCATGAGCCAGAAAGACTGCAATGCATTCAATGCAGGCATTCTATGCATGCACATGCATGAGATCAAGATGTCTGTCTGACAGGCCGAAAGCTCAGGCGCCCCCAACCGCCTCACTCAACCGCGATGCCGCCACCATCAGCGCTTCAATAATGTCCTGCTGCGACTCCGGCGTCAGCCGCTGTTTCGGCGAAGACACCGTGATGCCGGCGGCGGCGCGGCCATCGGGTCCGGGCACCGCCGCCGCAATGCCGACAATGCCCCGCTCTGCACGGCCTTCGCCGACCAGAAAGCCCTGCTCGCGTGACCGCTGCAGATCGGCCATCACCTTCTTGACCGTAACCGTTTTAGTATCGTGGCTGGCGAGCACACGCTCGACAACGGCCTGGGCATCGTCCGCGTAAGCGAGCATCGCCCGGCCGGCTACCGTGAACGGTGCCGGCCGGCGGCTGCCAACGCGGGTGGTAAAACCCATCGGCCGTGGTGACAGCAGCTTGTCGAGGTACAGCACCTCATCGCCATCGAGGATCGAGAGGCTGACGGTTTCTCCGGTGCGGCGATGCAGTTCCTGCAGCACGGTGGTGGCCGCCTGTTTGATCGGCAGCGCGTTGACCATGCCAATGCCGAGTTCCCACAGTTTGAACGTGGCCCAGTACAGGCCGGTGTCCTCGTTCTTGGCGGCGAAACCCGCCTCGATCCAGGTCTGCAGAATGCGGTGCACGGCACTCTTCTGCAGGTTCAACTGCGTCGCGAGCGCCGACAGTCGCACCGGTCCCTGCGCTTCAGCCAGACCCACCAGTACCCGTATGCCTTTGCCGAGCGCAGAGTCCAATGTGTGTCACTTCCCTTTCAGTTCAGCTCGATGACGATTCCGCCACTTTGCGCGGCGCGCCCAACAGCTCTGCCCAGATCGCCCGCTCCTCTTCAAACGGCGCATCCACCAATCCGGTCTCCGGACCAAAGATCATGGTTGGACGACGCTCGTCGTCATAGGCGGGCCACTCGCCGATGCCATCATGCCCCGGACGGCCGGTGCGGGCAAAAGCGATCCAGGTATCCATCATCTGCTGCGACAGCCGTTCGACAGCCGGGCCGGTACCGATGGTGCGGTCGTTGCCGGGCTCATTGATGGTGCCGAACACGAACGGAATCTCGAGCCCATGACGGGCGCCCATAGCGCCGCCTCGTGCCGGCGAGGTCCAGTCGAACTGGTACATATAGGTCTGCGGCTGATGCGAGCGCTGCGATTCAGCCAGGCGGATCGCTGGCATCCGGAATCGCGATGCCGTGGCCACGGCATCGATGAGGTCATGCCGCGAGGCCGGCAGACCACGCGCCTCGCGCGAACGCCGGTAGACGTCCACCACTTCTGCGGCACGATCCGCTGCGCGCCGCGGAATCGTCGCCTGCACCTGCGCGGTCAGTTCCTCCTCGGTCAGTTCGGCACGGTCGCGGGCGACATACAGTTTCTGCTCATCCCGTGTGTGGCCGATCATGATCGGAATGTCTTTGGCTATACCATCGCGGATGGCCGCAATCGGATGCTCCGGCAACGAATCGCCATCCACCACCGGTGACAGTGCGCCACGCTGGCCCTGCACCTTGAGCATGTCCGCCACCGCCACCTGCTGCATCGCCTCGCGGTTGCCATCGGGAATGCCCAGCCGCTCCAGATAAGCGCGGCTGATCGCCGCCGCCTGCTCGACGCCCCCCAACCGGGCTGGTGTACCACTTTGCAGAATCGCCTTGCTGAACAACCCTCGCGCCGCCGGCATGGCCAGCAATGTGCCGACCGCCACCGAACCCGCGGACTGGCCGAAGATGGTGACGTTGTCCGCATCGCCGCCGAAGGCAGCAATGTTGTCGTGCACCCAGCGCAGCGCTGCAATCTGATCGCGCTGGCCGGCATTGCTGGCAGCACCCCAGGCGTCGCCGCCATGGGCGCCCAGGTACAGATAGCCCAGCGCACCAACCCGGTAGTTGATGGTCACGACCACCACATCACCGCGCTCGACCAGCGGCCCGCCGTCGTAAGCTGGCTGCGAGCCGGCGCCATGGCTAAAGCCACCGCCGTGTATCCAGAACAGCACTGGCCGCCGAGCATCATCGGCAGCCGGGGTATAAACATTCAGAAACAGACAGTCCTCGCTCTCCGGTCCTTCGGCCCGAAACGGCGGTGGCACCAGTGGATCCTGCGGCGCCACACAGCCCGGTTCCACGGCATCCC
>SKXG01000152.1 GCA_007128525.1 Pseudomonadales bacterium
GATCCACAGCTGGTGGATGACATTCAGGAAATCCTCGAAGAAACCGGACTGCCGGCTAGCCAGCTGGAGCTGGAAATCACCGAGAGCGTCATCATGAACAATGCCACCGACGCTGCCGCCAAGCTGCATGCGTTGAAGCGGCTCGGCGTGCGCACCGCCATTGATGACTTTGGCACGGGCTACTCATCACTGGCGCAGCTCAAACGTTTCCCCGTCGACGTGCTGAAGGTGGACCGTTCATTCATTCGTGATGTTGCCAGCAACACCGAAGATCAGGCGATCACACAGGCGGTGATCCACATGGGCAAGAGCCTGAACCTCACGGTTATCGCCGAAGGCGTCGAGACACCGGAGCAGCAGCAGTTCCTCCGTGCGCATGAGTGTGACGAAATGCAGGGGTTCTACTTCAGCCGGCCTGTCAGCGCCGCGCGCTTCGCCGAGCTGCTGGCCACACATCGGCCCTAGCCCTACGGGAGTTCTCTGGCTGGACGCGCACTGGGCATGGTGCTAAGTTCCGGCGCCAGGAGACCCGATGAACGCTTCAACGCTCACATCGCACCTACGACCGAGCCCGCGCCTGCAGCAGCTCTGCCTGCACGCGGTACTGGCTCTCGGCCTGCTGTTGCAGACCGTTGCATGGGCCGCGATGCCGGTCAGCAACGTCGTCGGTCCAGCCGAGCAGAGCGCGCCCTTGGTCGATTCAGCCGAAGCATTGGCTTCCGATCAGATGCCCTGCCCGTCGCACCATCAGCGCTTATCGGCTTCCAGCCACCATGCCGATTCGGCCCTCAACTCTGAACCGGGTGCACCGCACTGCCAGGATTGCTGGTGCACCGCCTTCTGCAGCGGCGTAGTGCCAGCCGATCGACCGCATCAGGCACGCAGTGCACCCATGCAGCGCCAGGCCAGTCCGGCTGTCCCGGCGCGGCAACCCGCCCACCTTCGCAATCCTTTCCGGCCTCCAATCCACACCTGATCCGCACGGCCGGCGCTACGCCCGGCCTTAGCAGCCTGCCCCTGGCAGGCCAAATCAGGTTGTCGTTATTGGAGGCCCCTATGGCATTCCCAATTGTTGCCGCACCCCTTTCTGCGGCGTCCGCAGCGCTGCCACACTGGTCAGCACCGCCACAGCGCTACGCACTTCGGCGCGAGTCTGCGCCCTGGCAGGCGCCGCTATTGATCGCCGCTTTGATGGTGGTGGCGCTGACACTGGCTACGCCAGCCCAGTCGAATACGCTAGAACTGCATCAGGCCGAGGCCATGGCACTGGATGCCGAGCCGACCCTTTTGCGCCGCCAGGCCCTGGCCGATGCTTATCAGGAAGAAGCCACAGCTGCCGGCGCGCTGCCCGACCCGGGACGCAACATCGGCTACCAAAATTTGCCTGTGGACAGCCTGTCGCCACGCGATGAAATGATGAGCATGGCCATGATCAGCGTCCGGCAACGATTTCCCGCCGGTGATACACGGGCGCTGCGCCGCCAGTCTGCCGAGCAGCGCTCACAACTCTTCAGGCACGAACATGCGGCGCAGGACCTGGCTGTCAGGCGCGCGGCTCAGCAAAGCTGGCTGCGCTGGTACTATGCCCACGCCCGACTGCAACTGGCCGAAGAGAGCATCGACACCCTGGCCGAGCTGATGCCGTTGATTGACCGTCGAGTGGCCGCCGGCACCGCCGACCAACAGGACCAGGCGCTGGTACGCCTGGAACTGGCCGACTTGCGTCAGCGTCAGCTGGCGGAACAGACAGCGCTGGCCCGTGCCCGTGCCCAGCTCGAGCGCTGGCTGCAGCAACCGGTTGACGTCCGGACCCCCGGCACCATACCGGCCTGGCCAGCACCGGACAGAGCCAGGCTCGAAACCGCCATCGACAGCCATCCGGCACTTCAAGTTGCCGATGCCGAGGCACAAGAGAGCGATCTGGCCGTGGCGCTGGCGGAACAGGCCTACAAGCCCGAGTGGATGGTTGAACTGGGCTACGCGCACAGACGCGGGCGAGACATGGATGGCCGGCGTAGCGATCTGGTCTCCGGCATGGTCGGTATCAGCCTGCCGCTGTTTCAGGGCGGCCGCCAGGATCCCGCCCGCCGCGCCGCAGAACACCAAGCCATCGCCGATCGACTGGCGCGCCAGGACCTCGCGCGGCAACTGCATGGCGAATTCAGGCACCAGCTTGCGCTCTGGCAGTACAGCGCGCAGCAGCTCGATTTTTACCACCAGGAATTATTGCCCGCTGCCCATGAGAGTGCGGAAGCGACGGAACGCGCCTACCGCTCAGACCGGGCCACAGCAGACGAACTGATCCGCCTTCGCCTGCGCATTATCGACCTGCAGATGGAAGTGCTGAACCGGGCCGAACAGCGTGACCTGGCCCGCACCGAACTGTTTTATTTCGCAGCCGAGTCGCTGCCGGGAGCCGCACAATGAATCAGCCACTACTTGCCCCACTGTCGAAAATCACCATGCCGCTGATCATGACACTCATCATGGGACTGGGCATCGCCGGTCTCGGCCTGGCCCTGGCAGTCACCCAGCCCGCAGCGGCACAGCCGGCTGCACAGGATCACGATCACGCTCATGGTAATGATCATGATCATCACCATGACCACGAGCACGACCAAGAACACAACCATGACCACGAGCACGAGCATGGGCATGGGCATGGGCATGACCACGAACATCGCCGCGACCACGGGCACGGTGATGAGCACGAGCATGAACATGGGCCGGCCGACAGCATGGACCACCGCCACGCCGATCCGCTGCGCGACGCGGCACAGGAGGAGGTCTGGACCTGCCCCATGCATCCGCAAATACGCCGCGACGGCCCAGGCAGCTGCCCAATCTGCGGCATGGACCTGGTCCGTGCTGAACACGAGGGACACGAACCGGATCAGCTGCATGTGCCGGCCAGCGTGCAGCAACAGATGAACATTCGTACGACACAGGTGCAACGTGCCGACCTGCCCCGACGGGTTCACAGCGTCGGCCGGCTCGAGTACGACCCCTCTGGGCTGCACCATATACACACCCGCGTCGAAGGCTGGATTGAAAGTGTGGGCGTACATGCCATTGGCGACCGCGTTGAAGCTGGCGATCTGTTGTTCACCCTCTACGCACCGGAACTGGTCAACGCGCAGGAAGAACTGCTGCAGGCGCTGAGCCGCGACAATCAAACCCAGATTCGCTCGTCACGTGACCGGTTGCGTGCACTGGGCATGCAGCAACAGGCCATTGAGCAGCTGGAACAGCAGCGTGAAGTGCAGCGCGAAGTGCCGTGGCGCGCCGGCCGCGACGGCGTGGTGACCGATCTCGCCATCCGCCACGGCATGTTCGCCGCACCGGGCAAGCTGCTGCTTGAGATCGCGGACTTATCGACGCTGTGGCTGCGCGCGGATGTCTTTGACCGTCAGGCAGCCTGGGTCGCTCCGGGACAGCACGCCGAAGTGCGGCTGAGCTATGATCCCGGCCAGGTTCAGCATGCCGCTGTCAGTCACATCTACCCCGCGCTGGACACCGTCACGCGCACGGTGCAACTGCGAATTCCCCTCGATAACGACGGTGAGCGCCTCAAGCCTGGCATGTGGGCCGATGTCCGCATTGATGCCGAGCCACTGCGTGATGC
>SKXG01000162.1 GCA_007128525.1 Pseudomonadales bacterium
GGAGCCGCCATGCGCTGGAGATAGATCTGCGACAAAATCGGATCTGCAACCTGGATGCCTTTCATGGCTTGAACCCATCGGCGATCGGCAGCGTCGGATCGGGCTTGCGCAGCGGTTTCCTGGTGGCAGGCAGTTTTGCCGGCTCGTCGATGTTTCACGCCCGGGAAACGGGCACCTGCACCTTTGGCTACTTTGAGCCGGTTTCTTCCGCTGAAGTGGACGCTTTGCGGGCTGAGCTGCGCAGTCGCTGAGGCAGCAGGCCATTCGGGCTGGTCGAGGCCGGACTGGTCCGGTATATTGCAGCCTAGCCGGAGCCGGCTGCGACCGTGCTGGTAAAGCTGGCAGCCAACAGGCAGGGTAAACGGGCAGGGTAAACCGATGCACGATCACCCCTTGCATGGCGCACTTGGTGGCGCCCAGAACGTTGCAGAGCCAGTGCTGAATCGGCCTTTCCCCACTCGAAAGCTCAGTGCCGTGGTTGGCATCAGCCCGGCTCGGGTCCGTTATCTGGTACGTCGGGGCCTGTTACAGCCTGCTCGCACCCGTACCGGCGCCTTTCGCTTCAGTTTCCACGATGTATTGATCCTGCGGGTCGCGCAGCGACTGTTTCGTGGCCGCGTCACGTCCAGGCGTGCGATCCGACTGATGTTGTCATTGCGGCGTTTTTGGGCGCCAGACAACCAGCTCAGTGCCTTGCGGCTGCAACTCGACGGCAGCCGGGTCATGGTACGTGACGGCCTGCGCCTGTGGGATGCCGAATCCGGGCAGGGTGTGCTCGACTTCGGTGGCGCGCTGTCGCCTGCCCCGATTGCCCCGGTTCATGATCTGACGGCACAGCGCCACGCCGCCCGGCTTGCTGAAATATCGGTGGATGCTTTTGCGGACGATGACGAAGCGGTCAGATTGCAGCAGCTGTTGCAGTCCCCCGAAGGCGTCGATGAGCTGGACCAGCTCGATTCCGATGACTGGTACAACCTGGCACTGGATCTTGAGGACATTGATCTCTCTCAGGCTCAGGATGCCTACCGCCGGGCCATCGAGCTCGATGTCGACAATGTCGATGCCCACGTCAATCTGGGGCGCCTGTTGCAGCTTCGTGGTCGTCTGGCCAGCGC
Organism: Pseudomonadales bacterium; assembly: GCA_007128525.1. Classification (GTDB taxonomy): domain Bacteria; phylum Pseudomonadota; class Gammaproteobacteria; order Pseudomonadales; family Azotimanducaceae; genus SKXG01. The sequence continues at coordinate 1,116 of SKXG01000162.1, forward strand.
ACAGCGGCACTATCGAATTGCGCTGAAAAAGAGTCCGAACCACCAGTTGGCGCTTTACAATCTGGGCACGCTACTGGACGAAACGGACGAGCTTGATTCGGCTATGGCGCACTACCAGAAGGCCTCGCTGGTTCCCGATGCGCACTACAACCTGGCGAGGATTTACGAAATGCGCGGAGATGAATTCTCCGCATACCGGCACTTTCGAATCTACGAGCGTCTGATGGAAGACTGATGTTAGCTTGGCGGGCAACTGGTGCGATCAGCGCCGCTTCTTGCGCACATAGAGCACCAGCTCGTGATCGACCAGTTCGTAGCCATGCTCCTCGGCAATTTCCTGCTGCAGCTTTTCAATTCGTTCGTTAACAAACTCCACCACCTTGCCACTTTCCACGTCGACCATATGGTCGTGGTGTTCTTCCCCTGACAGTTCATAGACAGCGTGATTGCCGTCGAAGTTGTGGCGTTCGACAATGCCGGCAGCTTCGAACTGTGTCAGCACGCGATAGACCGTGGCCAGGCCGACAGACTGATCCGCATCGATCAGCTGCTTGTAGACATCTTCAGCGCTCAGGTGGTGAGGCTCTGCCCGCTCCAGCACCTCCAGCACCTTGAGCCTGGGATGGGTGACCTTCAAGCCGGCTCTCTTGATTTCAGATTCGCTCATCTGCTCAGTTCCAATTCATGTGCACTGCATTGTAGTGGTTGCTCGACCGGGCAGGTGGCTCAGGCTCCGGTCAGCGCATCAATGCGCGATTGATCCAGGCCGGCAGCCTCGGCCGCCTGCACCAGCGCCCGCCAACTGTTCGCGTCGATGTCTATACCATGACTGCTTCGTTCGGCCAGTGTTTCGCGCTCGGGTTCCCCGGGGATTCTAACCCGGTCGTGGCCGCTTGCCGGTGCTGTGCTGTGCAGATAGTCGATCATGGCCGTGACTTCCTGCTCGAACTGGGCCACATCGCCGAAGGCTTCCGGGTCAAGCACAAACATCAGCATGTGATTGACGATGTTGCCTGCGCGCGGCTGCTTTGGCTGGGCAGTCCACTGTCCGGCCAGTGCGCCGCCGAGCAGTTCGCAGATCACGGCCAGTCCATAGCCCTTGTGGCCGCCAAAAGGCCCCAGTGCGCCGCGTGGTTGCCGGAACAGGATGTTGGGATCATTGCTGGGATTGCCATCGGCATCGATCAGGCTGCCCTCGGGCACGGCTTCGCCTTTCATGGCGGCTACCCGGACCTTGCCCAGGGCAATGGCGCTGGTCGCCATATCGAGCACCAGCGGCGGCTGCCCGGTTCGCGGCACCACGGCGCAGAACGGATTTGTGGTCATACGGGGCTCGCGTCCGGCAAAGGGCGCCACCTGGGGCTCATGGCCCACCACGTTGACGAAGTGCACCGACACCAGGCCCGCTGCGGCACACTGCTCGCCATAGGAACCGATACGGCCCAGATGGTGAGCGTTGCGCAGGCCCAGGCAGACGACACCCGTGCTGCGAACGCGCTCGATGGCAAGGCCAGTGGCTTCCCGGCCGACGTGCTGGCCGAAGCCGAGCTGACCGTCGACCAGCAGCACGGCACCTTTGTCCTGAATGACCTTGAGTTCGGCATTGGGCTGCAGGTTACCGTTGCGGATATTGTGGACATAGGCCGGCACCATGCCGACCCCGTGTGAGTCATGACCTTTGAGGTTGGCCTCGACCAGGTGACCGGCGACGCGGCTGGCAATGTCGGGCTGTGCATCACAGGCCAGGAAGATCTCGGTGACCAACTGGGTCAGGGGCTCGGCAGCAATCAGCATGTTGTTTGGCCAGGGCTGTAGAATGGGGCATAGTGTTGCGTTTTTTCGGGCGCGGGCACAAGCGCCGCGGGAACGCAGACGTCAGAGGGGGCGAGATGACCAATCAACATGACGGGCCGTTGTCTGAGGCCGAGATTGCGCAGCTTGGCGAAGACGTACCGCTGTTTGATGCGATACGAACCTGCAGGGCGATCCGGCGCCTGCGGCCGGATCCTGTGCCCAGGGCGCTGGTGCGCAAGGTCTGCGAGGCCGGAACCTTTGCGCCCAGCGGCGGCAATCGGCAGCCGTGGTTCTTCGTGGCGGTCATGGACCAGGAGCGCAGGGCGTTTATTGCTGAACGCTACCGGCGGGCCTTTCGTCGCTACATCGCGCCCGCAGTTGAAGCGGCCAAGGACCCTGATTATCCCCAAGCAAAACGGCGCAACATGAAGGCGTCCATCTATCTGGCCGAACACCTGCACGAGGCTCCCGTTCACCTGTTTGTGGCCGGTTGGCAGCGTCGTGGTCAGCCGCAATTGCAGGCGCTGTTTCCGGCCATACAGAACATTCTGCTGGCCTGTCGTGCTGTTGGTCTGGGTGCCAGCCTGACCACCGCGCACCAGGTGTATCGTCAGGAAATCGACGGCTACATCGGTCTGCGGCCGGAGACGCCCAGCTGCGCGCTGATTCCGATTGGCTGGCCCAAGGGGCGCTATGGTCGGCCACC
>SKXG01000068.1 GCA_007128525.1 Pseudomonadales bacterium
ACTCGGCCCCGGCGAACTGCTGCTGGAGTTCGGTACCGACACGCAGAAAGACCACTACCTGCCGCGCCTGGCCGATGGCCGGGATATCCCCTGTTTCGGGCTAACCAGCCCGGAAGCCGGCTCCGATGCCGCCTCCATGACCGACAGCGGCGTCATCTGCCGACAGGAACACAATGGCGAGAGCGTGCTCGGCATACGGCTGAACTGGGAAAAGCGCTACATCACGCTGGCGCCGGTGGCGACGCTCGTCGGCCTGGCTTTCAAGCTCTATGACCCGGATCACCTGCTGGGCGACGAGGAAGAACTCGGCATCACGCTGGCCCTGATTCCAGCCGACACACCCGGTGTGGAGATCGGAGCCCGCCACTATCCGGCGATGCAGGCCTTTCAGAACGGACCAATCTGGGGCCGCGATGTCTTCGTTCCGCTGGACGCGGTCATCGGCGGTGCGGAACGCATTGGTCAGGGCTGGCGCATGCTGATGACGGCACTGGCTGCAGGTCGCGCGATTTCGCTGCCGGCGATGGGCGCCGGTGCCGGCGCCATGGCGGCACGTTCCAGCGGCAACTATTCCCGTATTCGCGAGCAGTTCGGCATCCCGGTTGGTCAGTTTGAAGGTGTACAGGAACCGCTTGCGCTGCTTGCCGGCCATGCCTACCTGCTGAACGCCGCCCGCAACACCACCAACATGGCCCTGAATCAAGGCATTAAACCCGCCGTCATTTCCGGCATTTTCAAATACCACGCGACCGAAATGATGCGCGAGACTGTGGAAGCCGCAATGGACATTCATGGCGGCAAGGGCATCTGCGACGGACCATTGAACTATCTCGGCAACGGCCATCGGTCTGTACCCATCGGCATTACCGTAGAAGGCGCCAACATTCTGACCCGCAGCCTGATCATCTTCGGTCAGGGCGCGATTCGCTGCCATCCCTATCTGCTTGATGAGATCGAGGCAACCAACGATGAGGACAAGGCGCGTGGCCGACACCACTTCGACCAGCTGATTTTCAAGCACCTGCGCCATGCGTTCAGCAATGCAGCGCGCTCGCTGGTGCACAGCCTGACTCACAGCATTTTCGCACATGCGCCGGCCGGAGCTGGCGTCCTGACCCGCTACTATCGGCACCTGAGCCGATTCAGTGCCTCTTTAGCCTTTGCTACCGAGATTGCGCTGGTGCATCTGGGCGGTGACTTGAAACGCAAGGAGATGATCTCAGCGCGGTTTGGAGACGTCCTCAGCGAACTCTATCTGGCCAGCGCGGTACTGAAGCAGTTCGAGAGTGACGGCCGGCCGGCCGACGACCTGCCACTGGTGCAATGGTGCCTGCAGCAGTTGCTCAAGCGCATTGATGAGCGCTTTGCAGAAATCTGCCGAAATTACCCGTCCCGGCCACTGGGCTGGCTGATGAAACTCTTCGTGCAGCCTTGGGGCCGACGCCACAAAGGCGCCAAAGACAACCTGTCGCAAGAGCTGGCCCTGTACCTGCAACGGCCAAGCGAAAGTCGTGACCGTCTGACCGCCGTGGTTTACAAAGGCCAGGGACAGGATCCGATCGCCCTGCTCGAGCACGCCTTCCAGCTCACTATCGAAACCGAGGCGCTGCAGGCCAGGCTGCGAGAGGCCGGCGTGAAAGACCTGGATGTCGCCAGAAGCACCAACGTGATCAATGCCGAAGAGCAGCAACTGCTGCAGGCGGCCCGTGACGCTGTTGCCGCCGCCATTGCCGTTGACCATTTCGAGCCGGATGAACTGACGCCGTACCAGAGCAAGGCGAAGTCACAGCAAGGTGTCGGCAAGATCAGCGCAGCCGAGCCACACTGAGCCCAGCGGATATGCAGACCTTTGCCAATCCGCAGGCAGCAGCGCAGGCCATCGTCGATCAGGTCGGGCACCGCATCGTGCTCGGCCTGCCGCTCGGACTGGGCAAGCCTAATCAGTTGGTGAATGCCCTGTACCAGCTGGCCCGTGACGACAACCGCATTGAGCTGTTGATCTGCACGGCATTGAGTCTTGACGTACCTGCCGGCAGCGCAGGGATGGAGCGGCGGTTTCTGGCGCCGCTCGAACCCCGCCTGTGGCCGGATTTTCCAGCCCTGGACTATGTCACCGACCAACGCCAGGATGCCTTGCCACCCAACGTGGAGGTCCGCGAGTTCTTTCTGCGGACCGGCGCCTACCTGGGCAATGCGAACGCCCAACAAACCTATGTCAGCACCAACTACACGCACGCGGTTCGCGATCTGCTGGCGCTCGGCATCAATGTCATCGGGCAAATCGTCGCGCCACCGCCGAACGGCCATGACGGCCTGAGTCTGAGCTGCAACCCGGACATGACGCTGGAAATGCTGCCCGACCTGCGCAGGCGCCGCGAGTCCGGCGAACCTGTGCTGTTCGTCGGCCAGATCAACCGCCAGTTGCCCTGGATGGGCAATGATGCGGTCCTAGCCGCCAGCGAGTTCGATCTGTTGCTCGATGATCCGGCATTGGATTTCGAGCCTTTCGCGATGCCTGACGCGCCGCTCGGGATCGCCGACTACGCCATTGGCTTGCACGCGGCGTCACTGGTCCGGGATGGCGGCACACTGCAGATTGGCATCGGCTCTCTGGGTGATGCGGTCTGTCATATGCTGTGCCTGCGCCACGCCCAGCCGGACCTGTTCAAACGACTGTGCGAGATCATGATCGACGATCCCTGGCGCCAGGCGTTGCCGGTCGAGACGGGACGGTTCGAGCAGGGCCTGCTCGGCTCCAGCGAAATGGTGGTACCGGGCTTTTTGCGTCTGCGCCGGGCCGGAATCCTTAGCCGTCTTGGTTATGCCGACCTGGCCACGCAGCAGCAGGCAGACCGCGGTGACGCACCGGATGCAACCGGCCACTATCTGTACGGCGGTTTCTTTCTCGGCCCGAAGCGCTTCTACCAGACGCTGCGGACACTCCCCGACGATGAGCGCGCCGGCATCAATATGACGGGCATCCGCTTCGTCAATGAACTCTTTGGCGATGAGGCGCTGAAACGCGCGCAGCGTCGCCATGCGCGTTTTCTGAACAATGCCATGATGGTGACCCTGACAGGAGCCGTAATTTCCGACGGCCTCGAAGATGGGCGCGTCATCAGTGGCGTCGGCGGTCAATACAACTTCGTCGCCATGGCGCATGAACTCGAACAGGGCCGTTCAGTCATCCTGCTGCCGAGCACGCGGGTCAGCGGCGGTGAGCGGCAATCGAACATCGTCTGGAATTACGGGCATACCACCATCCCGCGTCACCTGCGCGATGTCGTGGTCACCGAATATGGTGCCGTCGACCTGCGCGGCAAACCGGATCAGGACGTCATTGCCGCCATGCTCAGCATCTGTGACGCTGCCTTTGCGCCGGAACTCCTTGAGCAGGCCAAAACAGCCGGCAAGATCCCGGCCGATTACCAACTGCCATCGACGGTTCAGGACAACACACCGGAACAGCTCCACGAACGCCTGCTCACGCTGGGCGGCGCCGAAGCCTTTCCGCACTTTCCTGACGGCAGTGACTTCACGGACACCGAAGCTCGGCTCGCCGTCGCGCTTGGCCTACTGAAGGCCCGCCAAGGCAACCGCCGCGCGCTGCTGCAA
>SKXG01000412.1 GCA_007128525.1 Pseudomonadales bacterium
ATGAGTCCGGCATTGGGATCGTCAAAGATGTCCTGATCGAACTGGCCTTCGCTGCGACCCACAATGGTGGCGACCATCGAGTCGCCAGTGATGTTGACGGCTGTACGCATCATATCCAGCAGGCGGTCGACGCCGATAATCAACATGATGCCCTCAACCGGCAGACCCACCTGCGTCAGCACCATGCTGAGCATAATCAGCCCGACCCCGGGTACGGCCGCCGTGCCAATCGAAGCCAGCGTTGCGGTCAGCACCACCATCAGGTAGTCCGTCATGCCCAGGTCCACGACAAAGAACTGGGCGATGAATACGGTCGCCACGCCCTGCATGATGGCCGTGCCATCCATATTGATGGTCGCACCCAACGGAACGGTAAAGGCCGCCACCTCATTACGGACACCGATGCGCTTCTCAACGGTACGCAGCGTCACCGGCAGGGTTGCACCGCTGGATGCGGTACTGAAGGCCACCATCATCGGCTCACGCAACTTGCTGATGAAACGCAGCGGGCTCAGCCCGGTAAACAACATCAACAGCGTTGGATAGACGATGCTGACATGCAGCAGCAGCACAAAGGCCACAGTCAGGAAGTAGGCGGCCAGATTGCCGATGGCCTGCCAGCCGACATCGGCAAACAAACTGGTCATCAGGCAGAACACCCCGATCGGTGCCACTTTGATCAGCATCATGATGAGCTGCATCAGTACCGCATTCAGGCTCTCGAACAGGTTCTTGATCTGACGTCCTGCCTGGCCGGTCTTGGCCAGAGCAATGCCAAACAGCAGCGCGAAGACGATGATCTGCAGCATATTGCCTTCAGCCATCGCCTCAACCGGATTGGTCGGGAAGATGTTGACCAGGACATCTTTCAGCGGCGGGGCTTCGGGGGCTTCAAAGGTGGTCGGCGCATCCACTTCCACGCCGATACCGGGCGAAACCATCAGCGCAACCGTCAGGGCCAGCGTAATGGCCATCGCAGTTGTCATCAGATACAGGCCCAGGGTCTTGCCGCCGACCCGCGTCAGGCTGGCGCCATCTCCGAGAGAGCTGGCACCACAGATCAGCGACACCAGCACCAACGGCACCACCATCAGCATCAGCGTGGCAATAAAGACCTGCCCGCCAATGTCGATCAGGCCATCGACAAAGTACACGTAAAGCCAGGAATCCTCGGGAAGGCCGGACATCTGAATCAGGATGCCGAGCAATACCCCGGCACCCATGCCGATCAGGATACGTCCGGTCAGGCTGTTGGCCGCGCTCCCCAGGGCCATAGGATCAGCCTACTTCGATCATTTCGAAGTCTTCTTTGCTGACCCCACATTCCGGGCAAACAAAGTCGTCGGGTACTTCCTCCCATGGGGTGCCTGGGGCTACACCTTCCTCTTCACAGCCCTCGGCCTCATCATAGATCCATCCACATACGATACACTGCCACTTTCGCATCTGTGAGCCATCTCCACAGGTCTTAGAATCCGGCGCCCGGAACAGGCTGTAAAGCCGCCGTAAGCTACTTGCGATAAGGGTAAAAAGCAAATTTCAAGCATCGGCTTCAACCAGGGTTTCAGCTGGCTGTCCAGCGCTGCATGCTGTCCGGTGCCGCTGCGCGGCTGGGTCGAGCTGCCGGGCTCGGTCACCCGTGCGCTGGCGATGGCGTATCGACAGCCACCGGAAGTCCGACCAGTGGCCAGCGGCAAGGCCAGCCCGAGCGCCAATGAGCAGCATCAGCTTGGATTGCGGCCCGGCCAGCCCGTACTGGCCCGCGATACCGAGCTGCGCGTGCAGGGTCAGGTGCTGGTTCGGGCACGATCCGCCACGCCGCTGGACCCGCACAGCCGTCTGAACCGGATGCTCGGGCAGCTGGGCCGCAGCAGCCTAGGGGACCGGTTGTTCCTGGCCCGCGGCAAGGAGACGCCGCGGCGGCTCTGGCTGCAGTTTGCCAGCCGGGCCTCTGAGGACGGCTATTGGGGCAGGCAGGCACTGTGGCTGGTGTACGGCCGGTCACTGTTGGTGCAGGAATATTTCGCGCCGGTGCTGGCAGATGATGCACCGCCGCCGAGCAGGTACACTGCCCGCCGCTTGCGCAGAGCCACTCTGAATCCGTCATGGACGCCACACTGACCCAAACCTTCATGCGGCGCGGCCGCGCCTATGGCCGGCTGATGCGGCTGGATCGGCCGGTCGGCAGCCTGTTGCTGCTGTGGCCGACCCTGGCCGCACTCTGGCTGGCCGCAGAAGGTGTACCGACACCCGGACTGATCATCATCTTCACCGTTGGCACCTTTGTCATGCGTGCTGCCGGCTGTGTGATCAACGACTATGCGGACCGCAATCTGGACGGCCATGTCCGCCGCACGCAGGCACGGCCGCTGGCCACCGGCGAAGTCCGCGAGAAAGAAGCCTTGCTGCTGTTTGTGGTACTGCTGTTCGTCGCGCTTGCGCTGGTGTTGATGCTGAACCTGCAAACGCAGCGCCTGGCCGTGGTTGCCGTCGGTCTGGCCGCGCTGTACCCATTCATGAAGCGCTACACGTACCTGCCGCAGGTGTTTCTGGGCGCCGCCTTCAGCTGGGCCATTATTATGGCGCATAGCGCCCATCTGGCACCGGACCAGGCGGTCTGGGATATTCCGCCCACCGCCTGGCTGCTGTTCGTCGCCAGCCTGCTTTGGATCGTCGCCTATGACACCGAATATGCCATGGTCGACCGTGCCGATGACCTGAAGATCGGCATCAAATCAACGGCCATTCTGTTCGGTGACGCCGATCGGATGATGGTCGGCGCTCTGCAGGGTCTATGTCTGTTGCTGCTGGTGCTGCTCGGTCTGGAGCTGATGCTTGGACCAACCTACTACCTGGGGCTGGCCGCCATGGCCGGCCTGTTCGGCTGGCAACAGTACCTGCTCCGGCACCGGGCTGAGCCGGACTGCTTCCGGGCTTTCGGCAACAACGTCTGGGTCGGGTTCGCGTTTTTTGCCGGGGTGGTGCTCGATCAATCCCTGGTGCCCTGGTTGCTGGCTGGGGAGGGTAACGGATGACAAGCGGGTTGAAGGCAGGCCTGCCACGCCTGGGGCTCAAATTTCTTCACATCATGGATGTGCTAACGGAAGTAATTGGGCGCAGCATCAGCATACTTGCCATATTCATGATGCTGCTGACCTGTACCGTTGTTGTTCTGCGCTACGTATTCGAGACCGGTTCCGTGATGCTTCAAGAATCGGTCATCTACATGCACGGCACCATATTCATGCTCGGCGCCGCTTATGCACTGCGCCATGATGCGCACGTTAGAGTCGACTTTCTGTATGCGCGCTACAGTCCGCGGGGTCGCGCCATTGTTAATCTGGTGGGGCACCTTTTCCTGCTGGTGCCGCTGTGTATTTTCATCATTCATATTTCCTGGGACTACGTTGCGCGGTCCTGGCGCATCATGGAAGGCTCGCGCGAAGTCGGCGGTTTGCCGGCGGTATTCCTGCTCAAAACCCTGATCCCGGCATCAGCTGCTTTGCTGCTGATTCAGGCACTGAACGAAAGCCTGCGCCTGCTGCTGCACTGGAAAGATCCAGCTGAGGTTGTCAAGCCACCGGCAACGCCAACGGAA
>SKXG01000301.1 GCA_007128525.1 Pseudomonadales bacterium
AGGCTACGGCCTCGGCTGGCAAATCAACCTTCCGGATGACGAGAGCGCGCCGACGCTGTTCCATGTGCCCGGTGCGTTCGGCTCCATCGCCTGGATCGATTTGGCCCGAGGCTACGGCGGCTACATCACCATGGATGCTGATACGATCGACGGCATAACCCTGTGGAGCATTATCCGGCCACAGATCGAGGCCATCCTGGACGCGGAGTCCGATGACTAGCCGTGTCATGGATGGCTTGTGCGGGCTAAAACTCGAGCGCAATGCATGGATATAAGCTTGAGCCGATCTATAGGCTACAGGGCGCCTCTGAACAGCTTGGGCAGCAGGCGTCCACTACGCGCTTTGTATTCTGCAAACTCCGTGTATCGACTCAGTGACTTGTCCTTGCGCAGCATGTTCGGGAACCACAGCAACAGCACCACAGCGGCCAGTGCCGTCAGAGGCAGCCAGTGCATGGCAAGCGACGTAAATCCGGCGTAGATGAGCAGCTCTCCCAGATAATTGGGATTGCGGGTTCTGGACCAGAGTCCGGTGGTGATCAGGCCGGGCCGCAACGCCAGGCTGTTGTGTTTTTGCATGTCGGCCGTAAAGTGAAGAAACACACCAAACACGAAGGCGCTTGTGCAGATGCCGATCAACCAGGGTGGCGCCTGAATGTCCCAGGCCGTGATCATCCAGGGTGCGATCCAGTACAGCGTCAGTGTCGCCCAGATCAACAGGCCATACAAAAGTGAACAGTCCTGGTCCCACTGTCGGTCGGGAAAGGTCCTGCTCTTGATCAGCCATAGCATCCCATAACTGCCGTGCAGAGCGAGATAAACCCAGGCCGTCATGCTGTGCCATTGCCCGTACCAGGCCATCAGGCCAAGCACGACCAGAGGTGTTATAGCTTTGTGTGTATCGATAAACTGTCTTTGTCGCATAATGGTTCCATAGCTCGACAGGCTGCTTGCTAAAGATGCTGCTTTTGTCATTTCTGTGGCCAGCGAGGGCTGCACTCTCTCTGGCTCTTCTATTCTCTTTGGTGACTGGTTGTACATCTGTCGCACAAGACCCTCATGAGCAGCCTGGTGCCGGCCCGTCGCCTTCTGAGCTGGCCGTGAACGCCTGCAACCCAAGAGGCCACCTGCAGTGCATCTATCTCACCGGCCGCGAAACCCTGGAAGATGCGGCACAGCTTCAGTGGACAAGGCACTGGTGGCGGATGTCGTATATCGGCCGGGCCTGTGAGCAGCAATACGGGCGACGCACCGGCGTCATACTCGAAGCTGCATTTGCGCTGCCCCACTACAGCGCCATGGCGATCGGCAATGCGCTCGGCACGCTCAGTTATCCATTTCGACGCGACGAGGAGCTTTGACGCATAACTCGCAGCTTATCCGCTGCGCGCTGCGCAAAGGCCGTGGTCCGATCTCGCCGCAGCTGCTCGACGTCTGGCGGCAACCCCCACTGATGCATGCTGCGCAGTGCGGCCGAGCTGACGTACAGGTCCCACAACGCCAGGTCATGGATCGGCGCCGTGCTGGCAGCCAGATAGCTTTGGGTAAAAGCGTCCGTCGCAGCTTCACCATAGACCGCATTGAGTTCCGAGCGCGCACAGGCCAGATCGGACGCAGCCGGGCCCAATGCTGCATCCTCCCAATCGATCACGGCCATGATCCGGCCACCGGCCCATAACACATTGCCCGGCCAATAATCGCCATGCAAAACAGTGCTTCGAACTTCCGTGGTCTGATAGTGGACGAGCCGCTCACGGAGCACACCCCACTCGCCCTCAGCTAGCAGGCAAGCCAGCGCACCGGCGACGGGGTCTTCCCGCTGCGGCAGATTCAGTAGTCCTGGTGTGCTTGGGTCAAGCCCATGCAAACGCGCCAGAAAGCTGGCCATCTGCGGTAGACACACCGGCAAGTCAGCTTGCGAGAGCTCAGTCGAGCCGTCGACCCAGCGCATGACCAGATAGGGTGTTGGCAGTAGTTCGCAGCTGGTGTCCAGATGCAGTGGCTCTGGCACTGGGAAGTCCGCCTGGTACAGCGTAGCCATGATCTGATACTCCTGGCGAATCAGATCATGGCGCTGACGTTTCCACGCTGTCGCGTCGAAGCGCCGAACCACGGCGCGGTGCCGATCTCCGATGCTCGCCTCAACCTCCAGCGCATCGATGACGGCGGACACGCCACCAGTGAGCCGCCAGTGGCGCAATAACCGCGCGCCCGGGAACACGCGCCTGGCGATGCCGGCAAAGGCCGGATCATGCGCTTTGTCGATCATGTGGTCAGGGATCTATGAGTACGCCAGGATTGAGCAGGCCTTTCGGATCCACGGTCTTCTTCGCACTTCGCAGCACGTCGCCGAACAGCGGCGGGCGCTGGCGCTCCCAGCCGGGACGATGCATCCGTCCCACCGCATGGTGATGCGTGATGGTGCCGCCGGCATCGATGACGGCGCCCATGGCTTCCGCTTTGATCTCCTGCCATTGTTCCTGCTCACTGCCGGAACGTGCTATGCCACCGAAGGTGTAGTAAGGCGCCGGACCGTCTGGATACACGTGCGTGAACCGGCAGGACAAGCTGGCACTGTCGCCCAGCACTTCCTTCAGTACGCGCCCCACACGATCACGAACGCTGGCATCAAATTCCGGCCACTGATCCCAGGTCACCGCCGTCTCAAAAGTGTCGCCCAGGGTGCCCAGGCCAACTGTCAGTCCGGCGTTGATGCCGATAAAGCGACTGCGCCAGGCGCCGGCTGCGCCCTCACGGCCAGTGGCTTTGCCGCTGCCGTCATCGATGCGGATTGCAGCATCATCGACTTGTCCGCCACAGTCACGCGCCAGGTCTACAGCACTGCGAATGTTAGCGCCCTGGGGAATCTGCGCGCTTTCGAAGCCGATGATGAGCAGGCTCTGCCCATCCTGCAGGCCGGTGCTCTGGGCCGTCTCCGACGGGTCGAGCAAACGCAGATTGGCCGGCCAGAGTTTGGCCTGGGCAATCTGGCGCACTGCCTCCGCACCCGTCGCCCAGTCCGAAGACAACACGCTGGCAGTGGCTCGGAAGGTCGGCCTGTCCTGCAAGCGCATCCAGGCTTCGGTAATCAAACCCAGCGTGCCTTCGCTCCCCAGCACCAGTCGGTCCGGGCTCGGACCGGCACCGCTGCCCGGCAGACGGCGGGATTCCCACCAACCCTGCGGTGTCAGCATCCGTGTGCTCTCGACAAAATCGTCAATGTGCGTGTGGTTCGTCGCGTAGTGGCCGCCGGCCCGGGTCGCGATCCACCCGCCCAGCGTCGACCACGGAAAGCTTTGCGGGAAGTGCCGCAGCGTCAGATCATGCGGGCGCAGCGCATCTTCGAGATCCGGCCCCAGAATGCCGGCATGAATGCGGGCAGCGCGTGAGGTACGGTCAATCTCGAGCACCTGATTGAAGTGATCCATGTCGATGGTCACAGCTGGCGGCCCGCCCGCAGGAACCCGGACGCCCCAGACCACACTGGTGCCGCCACCAAAGGGAATCACGGTGTAAGCGTGCTGGTCACACCAGGCCAGTGTCGCTTCCAGCTCGTCGTCGGTACGCGGGTGTG
>SKXG01000089.1 GCA_007128525.1 Pseudomonadales bacterium
GATCAACAGATAGATGGACACATGGTCGATCTTGCGGAAGACCGTTTTGAGACTGCCTCGCCAGCTGTGATAAAGCGTGGAGGCAGAGAACAACAGCGCCAGTGTGCCGCCGTAGATTGAGAAGCTGACCATCTTCCAGGGGCTGCCATCCTGAGCAGCCAGATGCACGAGAACACCCAGGCCAATAAAAGCGCCTACTGCGCCCAAGGCATGGCTGATGCTGTTGAATCGCTCTCCGCGATACATGAGATGCAGAGCTCCAAGGGCCAATTGGCACAGCCCGATAACAATACAGGATACGAGCGGGTATCCAGACCGATCATCAACCGGTGACGGCGCCCGTGTCTATGCTTGAATCGTGACAATTGTTTCAGCGCGCCAGACAAGTAAAGGGCCCCTTGCGGGGCCCTAAATCAGCTAATGGCGTCAGCTCGTCTGGATTTCGATGCGCCGCGGCCGATGCTCGGCCCGCTTGGGGATGTCGAGCCGCAGCAAACCGTCTTTCAGGTTGGCCGTGATCGCATCGGTGTCGAGCTGTTCACCGCCCAGTGCGAAGCTCCGGCGATATCGCGTTGAGCGGACATCAGCCCACAGGGCTTCCATCCCCTCCGGCATGGCGATCTCTGCCTCACCTTCAACCAGCAGGTTGCGCCGGTCGGCCTGAATGTTCAGCCGATCACGCGACACGCCGGGCATATCGAGCAGGATACTGACACCCTGTTCCGTCTCGAACACATCTGCCGGCGGGCGCAGGGTCAACGCCTGCTCCTGCTCCTCTGCTGCGTGGCGGGGCTGTTGCTGTGCCTGCTCCGTCACCTGGGCATTTTTTGCCTTGTCCATCAACTCAGCCATGGTTCACCTCCGTGGTTCACCTGATCGTTGTACCTGACTCAGTGGACTTCAATGCGCCGTGGTCGCGAAGTCTCATTGCGACCAATCCGGACGTGCAGGATGCCGTCACGATATTGCGCAGTGACCTGATCCGGGTCGACATCTTCCGGCAACGCGATCGTGCGCCGGAAACCACCCGTGAAGCGCTCCTGGCGATAGACTTGCGCCTCATCATCCAGCGCTTGTTGCCGCTCACCGGCAATCGTCAGCAGGTTCTCCTGCAAGGACAGATCCAGACTCTTTGGATCGAGCCCGGCTGCGAACAAGTAGACATCCACGCTCTCGGAGCTGCTGCCCACGTTCACCGGCGGGAATCCCGCACGCTGCGACGACCGGATGCCAAGCGGCCAGTCGGCGCTGCCGAACAGCTGGTCAAGCTGCTGCTCCAGGCGCTGGAAATCGTCCAACAAACCGGTTCCAAATCCCGTCAAGTTGCCAAGCATTTCAGCACCTCCTTTGTTCGTTGCAGACAGGTCTGCAAACGCAAAAATAGGGGTGCAACAGCGGCTTTCAACTGCCGGTTTTAGAATTTTTTGGACTATTCAGATTCAGGGCTTTTAGCGACTCATTATTTGCGCTGCCGCAGGCTCGCGCGGATCCAGCGGACCAGAAAGTGGCCCGGAAAATACAACAACAACGGATAGAGCAGCATCAGGACCAGCAACCAAAGCCACTCCGGCATCCAGACCTGCTCGAATCCGAATGGCGCGAATATCCAGTTGATGTTTCGATAGGGCTCGGTCAGCAGCCAGGCCCCCAGCAAACCCAGAGCGCCGATGACCGACTGCAGCCAGGGGCCCCGCTCATCGTATCCGGCCCGCCACACCAGCCAGATCAGGAAAGGTGGCAGCCCGACGTGGTACAGTGAACTCAAACGCGCCAACAGAGACAGTTCATCACTGAACATATAGCTGGTAAAGCCGGTGGGGCTGCGGCCGCCCAGCAAGAGCGCAACGATCAGATCCAGCGTCCAACCCAGTCCGACCAGGCACACCAGACCCGCCTGGCTCGACCACAGCAAACAATTCCCTGACCAGAGCGCATAGAGCAGAATGAACTGCGCCATATTGCACAACCAGAAGAAGTTCTGTGGCCCCTGATTGGCGAGGACCACACTGACCCAGCACAGCATCCACAGTGTGAATGCCGCCCGCACAGCCAGCGGTATCGGATGCCTGTCAGTGACCAGAGTACAACCTCCCAGAATTTGGCAACGGCAAGTCTGCATGTGGCAGGTTTGCCGAAACACCCGCCAGAGGACATAAGGCGTTATTCAGAGGTACCCTAGACACCAGGACATGGCCACGGCAAGCGTTATGGGCTTCTACGACACATACGTACTACCGCACCTGATCAACTGCGCCTGCGGCGATCGCAGCATTGCCCGGCAACGGCAGAAAGTGGTGCCCAATGCGCAAGGTCGGGTTCTGGAGATCGGCATGGGCTCAGCGCTGAACCTGCCCTACTATGACCCGGAGAAAGTCGAGTTCGTCTGGGGACTGGAGCCCTCCGAGGGCATGCGCCGCAAGGCGCAGAAGAACCTTCGCCAATCGCCCGTCGACGTCCGCTGGCTTGATTTGCCGGGTGAAGAGATCCCGCTCGATGACCACAGTGCAGACACCATCGTTCTCACCTTTACTCTGTGCACCATTGCCGATCCGCACACCGCACTTGCCCAGATGCGCCGCGTTCTGAGACCAGGCGGGCAGCTGCTGTTCTGTGAGCACGGCGAAGCGCCGGACGAGAACGTGCGCAAGTGGCAGGCGCGCATCAATCCGTGGTGGCGGCCAGTTGCCGGCGGGTGCAACCTCAATCGTCCCATCGACCGGCTGATCGAAACCGCTGGGTTTCAGATTGATCAGCTTGAAACCGGCTATTTGCCCAAAACCCCGCGTTTCGCTGGCTTCAACTACTGGGGCCATGCCCACTGAGGCCGACACCATGCGCGCGATGATGCTCGACAGACCTGGCGGAACGCTGCAGCTGACGACTCTGCCACCGCCGGAACCTGCAGAGGGAGAAGTGCTGGTGTCGGTCCACGCCTGTGGTATCTGTCGCACCGATCTGCACATCGTCGATGGCGACATTAAGGACGGCAGCTATCCTGTAATCCCCGGCCATCAGATCGTCGGCCATGTGATGGCGCATGGTCCGCGCCAAACCTCCGATGGCAAGAGTAGTCATGCTCAGACCCCTCTGCCGCCAGTCGGCAGCCGGGTCGGAATTCCCTGGCTTGGCCACACCTGCGGTCACTGCGACTTCTGTCGATCCGGTACCGAGAACCTGTGCGACTCGGCCGAGTTTACCGGCTATCAACGTCACGGCGGCTTCGCCGAACTGGTTTGCGCCGATGCGCGCTTCTGCCTGCCGTTGCCGGACACCTATCCTGACCTGCAGGCTGCACCTTTGCTGTGCGCCGGCCTGATCGGCTATCGGGCCCTGAGAATGACCGGCGATGCACAACGTATTGGCTTTTACGGCTTCGGCAACGCAGCCCACATACTGACTCAGATCGCGGCCTGGCAGGGTCGTCAGGTCTATGCGTTTACCCGACCTGGCGACAAGCAGGGGCAAGCTTTTGCACGTTCGCTGGGGGCCTGTTGGGCCGGCAGCACCGACCAGCAGCCGGATCAGCTGCTCGATGCCGGCATCATCTTTGCGCCGGCCGGTGAGC
>SKXG01000076.1 GCA_007128525.1 Pseudomonadales bacterium
GATTCGGGATAGCCCAGAAAGTACAGTGAGAACGTCATGTCCTCGAAGTCGTAACGGTCCAGCAGTGTCATGCCCAGCACATCGCGGTAAAAGGCCACGGACTTTTCCGGGTCTTTGATGCGCATCATGGTCTGATTCATGACGTAGCCGGCAGTTGCCTGATCCTGCATGTGTCTTGCCTCCTCGTCGCCGGTCTACTTGTAGGGTGCCAGTGTTGCCATGCATACGGCAGCGAGGTGCTCATTGCCGTCGTCGTCAACACCGAACACTTCGGATTGCGAGATGGTCACGGTACTGCCTTTGCGCAGCAGGCGTGCACGGCAGATCAGTTCCTTGCCTTTGGCGCCGCGCAAGAAATTGATCTTGTATTCGACGGTCAGGGACGGTGGTCGCCAGGCCATATTGGCGGTGAGATCGGCCAGGGCGCCGACCACGCCACCATGGGCGAAACCAACATCCTGTGTCAGTTCCTTGCGCATGGGCAGGCGTATGACGGCCTCGTCGTCGCCGGCGCTGACGACCTCTACACCGAGGGTTTCAAGAAAGGGGGTGGCCTGACGGATTCGTCGGGTGAGCTCTTCGGGTGTTATGGGCATGTCTTGGGCCTTATGGTTTCTGATTTGAATGAATGCACGACCCTTCGGTCGCGCCTGCCCCATGCTCCCCCGTCGGGCCCAGGACACAAGGAGTGATCCAGAAGTGACCTCGGCCCTGCTCGACACCAGGCAGGATTGAAGATGGCGGAGAGGCAGGGATTCGAACCCTGGGTGCCCGTAAGGACACTCTTGATTTCGAGTCAAGCCCGTTCGACCACTCCGGCACCTCTCCTGTGCTCAAGCGCGCTGTGGCCAGGCGCTTGAGGGTGCCTATTTTGGGCAAGGCAGCGGACATTTGCCAGAGGCACCGCCCACACTGCGCCTGCGAACGCCAAAGCTTGTTAAAATCACCCGTCCAGCAGTTACCCGATTTTCAGGAGCTCTTGATGGATCAGTCGCAGGTCGTTGAAGTCAGCCCGCAGAACTTTCAGAGCGCGGTGGTCGAGCGTTCGCGTGAGACGCCAGTCGTTTTGCTGTTCTGGGCACAACAGGTCGCGCCATCTGTCGATGCGCGGCGGACGCTGGAGACGCTGGCCACCCAATACCAGGGCAAGTTCCTGCTGGCCCTGGCGGATGTGGCGCAGGACCCTACCCTGGCTCAGCACCTGCAGGTTCAGGGCCTGCCCAGTTTGCGCGTGGTGCGCGACGGTCAGCTGGTGGACCAGCTGGAGGGGCCGCAGGACGAGGCTGTCCTGCGCCAGATGCTGGATCGACTGACGATGAGCAGTGGTGACCTGTTGCGTGCTCAGTTGCAGGAAATCCTCGATGCCGGAGACCTGCAGGCGGCGTTGCAACTGTTGCAGCAGGCCGTGCAGGAAGAGCCGGGCAATCCGGCTTTCAAGGTCGAGCTGGCGGATGTCCTGATCCGCGCCGGTGAAGTTGCTGATGCGCGTCAGGTGCTGGCTGGGCTGCCTGAAGATGCTCCAGACCGTGAGCGCCCGGACACGCGTTTGACACTGGTTGAGGAGGCACAGGATTTGCCCCCGGCAGAGCAGCTGGCTGCGGATTGTGCCAGCCATCCGGATGACCTGGCGTTGCGTTATCAGTACGCCATCGCGCTGGCGGCAACAGACCAGATTGCGGCCGCACTGGATGAGGCCATGTTCATTTTACAGACCGATCGTGAGTTCCGGGACGACATCGGTCGTCTGACAATGCTCAGGCTGTTCAAGGTGTTGGGCAAGGGCTCGGATCTGGCCGGCCGATACCGGCGCAGGATGTTCAACTTTCTGCACTGAGCGCCGCGGCTGCCTGTTGCCCGGCCGGTTGGGTCGGACAAGCCGCAGTCTGTGGACGGCATCGCAGTAAGTCCCGGGCCATTGACTATGCTTGCGCTATCCCAGCAACCCGGATGCCTGGCATGGAAGCACGGCAGCTCGACAGTCTCTGGCAGGCGCCGTCTATACGACGCCGAATCCTGCTGCAGCAGGGTCAGCGAGAGTGGCAGTTCGACAGCAGCACCAGCTTGCGCTTTCGTATCGGACGCGATCCGGATGCGGACCTGAGCCTGCAATGGCCCTTCATTTCCCGTACCCATGCCTGGCTGTGCCTTGTGCGCAATGCTTTCGTTCTGGTTGATGTCAGCAGCAACGGCAGCTGGTGGCAGGCCGAAGATGGCCGGACCCACTTTGTTCATCAGCAGACGGTGCGGCTCTGGGGCAATGGCCAACTGGCTTTCGGTGAGCCGCTCACACCGCAGTCCGCGGTGGGTTTTCGGATTCTGGATTGATCGTGCGCTGGGCGTGTGCCAGTCATACGCATGCAGGCAAAAAGCGGGGTGCCAACGAGGACGCCCTGCTGTGTCTGGCGGAGCGCGGCCTTTGGGCGGTTGCCGATGGCATGGGTGGCCATGCTGCCGGTGACCGTGCCAGTCAGGCGGTGGTCACAGCCCTGGCTCAGTTGCGGCCACGGACGACGCTTGCTGATTCAGTTGATCAGGTTGATGATCTGCTGGCGCTGGTCAACGCTGAATTGCGGGCACAGGCAAAGGACGGCTTTGAAGGCCGGACGCCAGGCAGTACCGTGGTGGCCATGCTGGCCCGGGAACAGGCGGGCGTTGCACTGTGGGCTGGAGACAGTCGGCTGTATCGACTGCGTGGTTCCGCATTGGCACAGATCACACGAGACCATAATCCGCTTGCTGACTTGCTGGAGGATGGCCTGATCAGCGAGCAGGCCGCGCTGACGGCGGACACCAACGTCATTACCCGAGCTGTAGGCGCACAACCCGTGCTGCACCTGGACCTGGTACTGTTTGACATCGCGCCCTGGGACACCTTCCTGCTCTGCAGCGATGGTCTCTACCGGGAGCTGGACCATGCCGCCTTGGCATCGGCTCTGGCGGCAGACGACGTTGAACAGGCCGCGGACCGGTTGTTGCGCGAGGCGCTGGAGCAGGGGGCTCGGGATAACGTGTCACTGGTTGTTGCCAGGGCGGAGTGCTGACCGTGACGGATCGACGGGATCACGACAGCGAAGCAGATCTGACGGTGCTGCGGGCGCCTACCGGAAGCGGTCAGGGCAGCGCACTGGAGACACCACGCCTGCTCAAGCAGCGCTTTGTGCTGGAAGAAAAGCTCGGCGCTGGTGGCATGGGCACGGTGTACCGCGCGCGTGATCTGCGCAAAGTCGAGGCCCAGGACAGAAACCCCTATCTTGCCGTCAAGGTTCTGAACAACGATTTCCGCTCGCATCCGGAGGCTTTTATCGCGCTGCAGCGGGAAGCTTCCAAATGCCAGTCCCTCGCACACCCGAACATTGTCTCCATCTACGACTTCGACAAAGATGGCGATCTGCCCTTCATGACCATGGAGCTGCTCGAAGGTCGCGAGCTGGCAGAGTTGCTGCGGGATTACCCCAATGGACTGCCCGAGAACCTGGCCTGGCCGATCATTCGAGACATCTGCGCAGCGCTGCAGCGGGCTCATGAGGCGGGTATCGCCCACGCTGACTTCAAAC
>SKXG01000306.1 GCA_007128525.1 Pseudomonadales bacterium
GACCCTGGACTTTGGCGATGTCAAAGCGCTGTTTACACCCGTGTACCAGCAGCTTGATCACTATGATTTGAACAGGATTGCGGCATTGCAGAGTGGCTGCAGCCTGTCATTGGCCAATTGGATTTCCGAACAAATTGGTGCTGAGTTGCCGCAGCTGCAGCGTGTGGATGTGCAAACGACACCGCAGTCGGGCTGTCAGCTGACGTGGGATGACGTCAGTGCGCCGTCTGATCTCCCGACAGAGGTCCTTGGGTCTTGATTGGCGGTGGTCATGGCGTGCTGCTCGCTTCGCCATCGCTTTCTCCCTCACCGTTTTCTCCGTCGTCTTCCGGGTCCGGTGTCAGCAGTGGCTCGCCTTCAGTAATCGATGGTGGCCGGTTGTCCTGAAAGCTCGGTGCAGACTCCTTTCGAAGCCGCTCCACCCGGGCACTCTGGTTCTCGAACTGCACCTCAATGCGCACGATCAGACGCCAGACACTTTGCCGGCCATCTTCCAGCCTGGGCCAGGCCCGTTCCGGCTGGAGTTCATAGTACAACCAGCTGCGCAGGAAATTGCGCCGGTAGCGAAAGTTGATGTAGTACTCATCCGTCTTGTAGCTGGGCCGGGTGTGACCGTTCACGCCAACAGCGGAGCTGATGGCGCTGCGCAGGTCAATCTGGTGAAACCCGACCAGGGCCGTTGACCAGTCGACGCCGGAACTGGTTTCGGAGAAAGTACTGTCGGCGGTCCAGCGCAACTGCGTGCGCCGGTTAGGAAACCACTCCAGGTCGACGCGGCTGGTTGTTGCCCAGCCATCATCACCTTCCCAATACACCAGCTGCGTGTAGCGCGCCTGTGAGTAGTCGGTGAGTGCTTCGACAATCCGGTAACGGCCCTGCACAATCGGGTTCAGCTCACCCCAGCGTGCGCGCACTGTGGCGTCGAGATCGAATCGGGATTTCTCCATCTCGCGCAGCAGATAACGCAGACCGAGACGGGTCCGGGTCTCGCTTGCTTCCGTTCTGCGCTCTTCGTCAAATTCGCCGCGTACGTCCTCATCACGGAATACCAGCAGGCGCAGCCGGTCGGACGCGCGCGGGAGTGTCAGGTTGGCAGCCAGCCGCATGCGAAAGCGATAGTCATCGCTGCCTTCGTCCCAGGACAGTTCGTTGCGAAACCGAAAGAAGGTGCCGACCGGTGTTTCTTCGAAAGAGCGCGGATCACCAAAAAAACCATCGAACCAGGCTGCTGGTTCACACAGTCGCTCGTTGATGTAGGAGTGTGTCCGGTCCAGCCAGGTGCCATGGCGGAACGGCTCTTCCCGGCAGGACTGGTCGATCAAGGTTTCCCGGTCCGTGCGTTCCGGGTCCTGTGCTTCGTTGCCATCTTCCGTCTCGGCCATGGCCACTGAGCTAAATAGGAAAAGTCCGCACAACAACTGGATCAGGTATCGAGGTTTGGTCATTCAGTTCTTCAGGTTGCCGGGTGCGGCGTCCAGAACCTGCCGGATCTTTTTGGCCAGTTCCATGCGGCTGTACGGCTTGCCCAGCAGGTTGACGCCAGGCTTGAGACGACCGTCCTGCACGACAGCGTCGTCCGAGTAACCCGAGGTAAAGAGCACCCTGAGACTGGGCATGCGTTCGCGGGCGGCGTCGGCCAGCTGTCTGCCGTCCATGCCACCCGGCATGACAATGTCGGTGAACAGCAGATCGACCGGCTGCTCGCTTTGCAGTACTTCCATGGCAGCACGGCCACTGGCAACGGCGGTCACCCGGTAGCCCAGGGCCTGCAACTGGTCCGTCACATGCAGGCGGACCAGGTCGTCGTCCTCGACGAGCAGGATGTATTCGTTGCCGGTAACCGGATGCTGTTCGCTGTGTGCTTCCGTTTCTGCTGGCGCACCGTTGCGCGCTCTGGGGAGATAGATCTGAATGCGGGTGCCTTGCTCAAGTTGCGACTGAATCCTGATGTGTCCGGCAGACTGCTTGATGAAGCCGTAGACCATGCTCAGGCCGAGTCCGGAGCCTTTACCTGGCTCCTTGGTGGTGTAAAAGGGTTCAAACACTCGGTCCAGCAACGTCTGCGGTATCCCGGTGCCGGTATCGGTAACGGTGATCGACACATACTGGCCAGGAATCAGATCATCATGGCTCGCAGCCGCGGCATCAAGCCAGACGTTGCTGGTTTCCAGCATAAGCTGGCCACCTTCGGGCATGGCGTCGCGCGCGTTGAAGCACAGGTTCAAAAGTGCGGTTTCTAGCTGTGACGGGTCGACACTGGCATGCCAGAGCCCCGGGTCACAGTGCAGCACAATTTCAATGGACTGATCCAGCGTACGGCGGATCAATGCGTTCATTTCGGTAATGAGCTGATTGACGTCGACGTTCTTGGGCTCCAGCGCCTGACGCCGCGCGAAGGCCAACAGGCGGCTGGTGAGGTCGGAGCCACGCTGGGCTGCTGTGAACGTCATCTGGGCAAAGCGGTGCAGGCGCTCGTTGTCGTGCAGCGCTTCCGAGAGCAGTTCCGCATTGCCCTGAATGACGGTGAGCAGATTGTTGAAGTCATGTGCGATGCCCCCGGTCAGTTGGCCGACGGCTTCGAGGCGTTGGGCGCGGCGCAGCTGCTCTTCGGTTTCCAGCTGCTGTGTGATGTCGGTGTGGACCGCCAGTACTGACTTGGGTTTGCCCTCGGCATCGCGCATCAGCGTCCAGCGCGAGGCGACGGTAATTTCCCGCTTGTCCCGCGTGCGATGGCGCAGCCGCCCTGACCACTGCCCATTCGTTTGTGTCGCCGCCATGGCCTGGTAGTAGCTGTCCGGCTCAACGTAAATGCGAGCCAGTGTGCTGCTGAGGTCATGGCCGATGGCGCGCGCTGTAGGCCAGCCATAGAGTTCTTCGGCACCACGATTCCAATAAAGGATCGTGTGGTCCAGGCCCTTGACGATGATGGCATCGGAGGCCAGGTCAAGCAGTGCGGCCTGCTCCTCAAGCTGGGTCTGGTACGCCAGCCGTTCCGTCTCGTCCTGCATTGCGCCGACCATGCGGATGGCCCGGCCCTCGGCATCCCGAATCACATAGCCCTGATCGCGCACAACGGCATAGCTGCCATCCTTGCGCTTGAAGCGATAGGTTTGTTCCCACTTGTCATCACCCGAGCCGAAGGCTGCGTGGATACTGGCGATCACGCGCTCACGCTCATCGGGATGATAGAACTGCCGTGATGACAGGGGATCCGGATCAACTTCGGCAAGCGGATAGCCGAACTGCGTTTCCAGGCCCTCGTTCCACGTCAGAACGTCGTTGACGATATCCCAGTCCCAGACAACGTCAGCCACAGCTGTGGTCACTGCCCGAAAGCGGCGCTCACTGTTTTCGATACTCTCCTGCAACTGGCGGCGTTCGGTGATGTCCTGCAAGTAAACGGCCACACCTTCCGGGCCCGGATAGATGCTGGCCTGCATCCAGATGCCCGTGGAGTCACCAATGAACTCCAGGGTCTGGCGGGTTTGTTCGTCAAGCGCCTTGCGTGCGGCCTTTTCAAAAGCACCGCCCTTGGCAGTGGGGACGGC
>SKXG01000169.1 GCA_007128525.1 Pseudomonadales bacterium
CGGTTCGATGATCAGCAGCGCGTGTGCGTCGGCCTCTCCGGGCAGCCATTGCTGCAGATGTGGATTGACCCGAAAAGGTGGGTGCTGGTCGTCGAGAAAGTGATTGACCGGCGCGCCCGCCGCAACCACAGCCAGCGCATAGCCGTTGCTTGACAGCGCATCTGCCCAGCGTTGGTGCAGTACCGTCAGATGTGCCTGGTAGGCGTCGGCTGAGGATGGTGTGGCAGTTGAATTCGGCATCAGTTCGGTCCGCGCAACAAAGCGGCCATTGTAGCCAGCGGTGTCAGTCACTGCACAGGACTGGTGGTGACAGAGATGGCTACTATTGTGGCCCACGATCCGGCCCGGCCGGGTGTTGCCGGATGCGCGCGCGAGACGGATCGTGTATACATGGCCGCTCACAAAAACTTATGGAGGCGAAGCAGAATGGAGGCATTTGCCTATGTGGCACCGCAACAGCTTGGTGAGGTGCTGGCCGAGCTGGCCCGTCGACTCAAGGCTGGCGAGCGGGCCCAGATGTTGGCCGGCGGGACTGACCTGCTGGTGCAGATGCGCAGTCTCGACAAGTCGCCGCGCGCCATCGTTGATATCAAGAAATTGCCTGAAACCAATGTGCTGACCATCGGCAATCAGGAAACCGAGATCGGTGCGGCTTTGCCTGGTGCTGTGTTGAGTGTGGACGAGCGGCTGACTGGGCGTTTTCCGGGCTTGATGGAAGCGCTCGACCTGATTGGTTCGATGCAGATTCAGGGCCGTGCCAGCCTGGGCGGCAATCTGTGCAATGCTTCGCCGGCCGGGGACACCATCCCGGCGTTGATCGCTGTCGGAGCGCGTTGTCAGATTGCCGGTCTGGACGCACAGGGCGCGATTCAGCGGCGGGAGCTGCCGGTAGAAGAGTTTGTCGTTGGTGTTGGCAAGAATGCATTGGCGCCGGGTGAAGTCCTGTTGAGCTTCCGCATTCCGGAGCCCGCGCCCGGTACCGCGGATGCCTACCTGCGCTTTACGCCGAGAACCGAGATGGACATTGCCGTTGCCGGTGCCGGCGTCAGTGTCACGCTGGACAAGGCCGGCGTCTGTCAGGCCGCGCGTGTCGGCATTGGCGCCGTGGCCCCGACGCCGTTGCTGGTGCCGGAGGCTGCCGCGGCCCTGGTCGGCTCGACCCTGGACGATGCCGCGCTGGCCCAGGCTGCTGCTGCCTGCAGCGCTGCGGCAAACCCAATCAGCGACAAGCGTGGCACGGTGGCGTATCGCCGCCACGTGGTTGGCGTGTTGTGCAAGCGCGCTGCCCGAATTGCAGGCGATCGCGCCCGTCAGAAACTGCAGGAGAGTCATTGATGTCAAAGCTTCAGGTATCAACCCGTATCAACAACGAGGTTCAGGAGTTCCTGTGCGAGCCGGACGAGAGCCTGCTGGATGTGCTGCGCGATCGATTGCACCTGACCGGCACCAAGGAAGGCTGTGCTACCGGCGACTGTGGCGCCTGTTCGGTGCTGTTGAACGACCGGCTGGTCTGTTCCTGTCTGGTATTGGCGGCCGAAGTACAGGATCAGAAGGTCACCACGGTAGAAGGTATCGCAACGGGTGACAGCCTGCATGTCATTCAACGTCAGTTTCTGGAGCAGGCTGCCCTGCAGTGCGGTGTCTGTACACCAGGCCTGATGGTTGCCGCCAAGGCTCTGCTCGATGAGAACCAGAGCCCGACGGAAGAGGAAATCCGCTATTACCTGGCCGGCAACCTGTGCCGCTGCACCGGTTACGACAAGATCATCCGAGCCGTCCAGGCGGCAGCTGACGAGATGAGGGGGACGCCAGCATGAGTGAAGTCAGGGAGTTCAAATACATTGGTCAGCGTGTCCTGCGCCCGGACGGTGTGGACAAGGTCACCGGGCGAGCCAACTATGGTGCGGACTACAATCTGCCGGGCATGCTTACCGGCTTTGTACTGCGCAGCCCGCATGCACATGCCCGTATTCGCAGCATTGACACCAGCAAGGCTGAGGCAATGGAGGGCGTATTCGCTGTCGTGACGGGCAACGATCTGCCCAAGGTGGGCAGCGAGGCCATTGAAGGCGGAGAAGGTGAAGGCACTTACTCGGACCTGTCCAGGAACGTGCTGGCTCAGGACAAGGTGTTGTATCACGGCCATGCGGTGGCCGCGGTCGCCGCCAAATCCAGGGCTGTGGCCGAGAAGGCGCTGGCCGCTATCGTGGTGGACTACGAACCGCTCAAGCCGGTGATGAATCTGGAAGAGGCGCTGGCGGACGATGCGGTCCTGCTCGATGAGAACCTGTACACCGAAGGTCTGCCTGAGAAGCCCGACAAGCCCAGCAATGTCGCCCGCTTCATGCAACTGAGCCGCGGCGATGTCGAGGCCGGATTTTCCGATGCCGACGTCATCGTTGAGGGGACGTTCACCACACCGACGGTGCACCAGGGCTACATTGAACCACATGCCTGTCTGGCCACAATCAATCAGGGTGGACAGGCCACCATCTGGTGTTCGACGCAGGGCCACTTCGATGTCCGCTCATCCACGGCCAAGGTGCTGGGGATGAATGTCGCCGATATCCGCGTGATACCGACCGAGATCGGTGGCGGGTTTGGCGGCAAAACCACCATTTATCTGGAGCCGGTGGCGCTGCTGTTGTCGAAGAAGAGTGGCCGACCGATCAAGATGACCATGTCGCGGGAAGAAGTATTCCGCGCCTCTGGCCCGGCATCGGCAACACGGTCGCAGATTCGGATCGGCGCTCGGCGCGACGGCACCATCACAGCGATGTGGGCGAGCCTGGACTATGAGGCCGGCTGTTTTGCCGGCTCACCAATGGGACCCGGTGTGATGTGCATATTCGCGCCCTACGACGTTCCCAACTTTTACATCGAGGGCCGGGACATTCTGGTGAACAAGCCCAAGGTGGCCGCGTACCGGGCACCCGGTGCACCGCAATCGATGTATGCCGGTGAGAGCCTGGTGGACGAGTTGGCCCGCAAGCTCGATATGGATCCCATTGAGTTACGACTGCTCAATGCCGTCGATGAAGGCGCCCAGGCGGCCTATGGCCCGAAGTTTCGTGCCATCGGGCTGCGCGCCTGTCTGGAAGCGGCGCGATCGCATCCACATTATCAGGCGCCTCTGGGTCCTGATGAAGGTCGCGGTATCGGCGTTGGGTTCTGGTTCAACGCAGGTATGCAGTCCAGTGCTGAAGTGCATGTGAATGAAAATGGCACCGTGACTGTGGTTGAGGGCAACCCCGACATCGGCGGCTCAAGAGCTTCGATGGCGCTGATGGCGGCCGAGGAGCTTGGGGTGCCCTATGAACAGGTCCGCGTCCTGGTCGCGGATACTGAGAGCTCTGGTTACAACAATGGTACCGGCGGCAGCCGCGTGACGTTCGCTACCGGCATGGCGGTGATTCAGGCCTCCAAGGACATCGTACGGCAACTGAAAGAGCGGGCCGCGGCAACCTGGGGCGTGGAACCGGACATGGTCGACTGGCGTGATGGCCGGGCTGTGCCGCTGCCGGGCGTCAACGCCGATATCAA
>SKXG01000024.1 GCA_007128525.1 Pseudomonadales bacterium
AGGTTGTCGAGGCTGTGCAGCCCCGACCGCCGCTCAAATCCCTTGTCGTTCTGCTCCAGCAATAGCTGCGCCGCCAGAAACGGGTTGCGCCAGGCCTCTTCGCTGTAGCCCATTGGCACTTCAACCTCGACCCATTCCGCAACCCACCACAACCAGGCAAAGCCCGCACCAAGGGCCGCGACCACCACAGCCAGTATCCAGGCCCGGGTACTCATATGGCCCCGCACGCCACCAGCTGGTTGCACAGTTGGTCGAAGTCTGTCTGCTCGGCCGGCCGATGCGCATACGCCAGCGGCAACCAGAGCGCCAGCACCGCCTGCAGGCACTCGCCGCCAAAAGTGCTGCCCGCCTTGTGAAGACAATCGAGTTCGGTGTCAGAGTCCAGCAATGGGCACTGTTCCTTATCGATCAGGTAGATCAAGGTTGCCTGCAACAACAGCGCCAGCGCATCGCGCTGTCGGCCTGCCCGCCACAAAGATCGGGCCTGAGCGGCGGGATCCTCAGGCAGTGAGCGCTGGTCCATCGTCATGCCGAGCACCTGCACAGGTCGGCTATTTCGGTGTCGCTTGGACAGCCAGTCCGCCCGGCGCCAGCCCTGCCAGGCAAGCCAAATCAACAGCACCGCCAGTCCGACCCAGAGCGCCGCCTGACCTGCGGTGGCGACAAAGCGAATAACGGACGCCAGCCATTGAAGCTCCCACTCACGCGTTACCGCCACGTCGGCATCCCGCTCAAACCAGTCCCGCAGAAACTTCGGAATCTGATAGGTGCGCACCTGATTGAAGTGCTCACCAGCCTTGATGGTTTCAATCTGATCACGTGCCTCTACAAATGGCGCGGCACGGCTGAGGTGAACATCCGATTCAAGCTCACCAATTTCGGCCCGGCCAATTTCCGGTACCGTCAGCAAGGCGCACAGCAGAACAAGCAGCGCACCCGTCGGCACTGAGCTGCGTCGCCGGGACAGGAACCGGTCTCGTAACGCACGGAATTTCAGCTCGATGTCCCAGGCTTCCAGCTCAGTACGACGATTCAGATACATCGCGAATCCACCGGCCACGTAAAACGGTGCCACCAGCCCCATGATCGCGAACACCAGCAACGCCCCGAATGCGGTACTCATGCTGGACGCCCCAATCACGTCCAGCAGGTCAAGCGGCGTCATTGCAGCCTGCGTTGGAACCAGCAGGAACAGCAGCAACATACCTGCCAGCTGCAGAAAGCCTTCGATGTGCACACCCAAAATGGTCAGCCAGCTCGCCGGCCCGGTATTACTGCGGTGCAGCACGCCAAGGCGCTGTCGACGCGCTGCGCCGCCGAGATGCTCCAACACA
Source organism: Pseudomonadales bacterium (assembly GCA_007128525.1). Classification (GTDB taxonomy): domain Bacteria; phylum Pseudomonadota; class Gammaproteobacteria; order Pseudomonadales; family Azotimanducaceae; genus SKXG01. The sequence continues at coordinate 1,335 of SKXG01000024.1, forward strand.
GCAACCGGCATATCGAGAGACCGGGTGGCGCTGAGGCGACGCCAGGTCAACGTCTGCGCACACTGCGGCAATAGGGCCTGACGCCATTGCGCGGCTGTCTCCAGCACCGAGGGCACAGCGCCAAAAATCACCCGCGACAGCAACCACAGCGGCAATCGCTCATGCAGCGGCTTGCTCCACCAGAGCAAGAAAAACAACAGCATGGGCTGGCCGCTGAACAGCAGCATCAAAACCACGAAAACCGGCAGTGCCGTTACCAGCCAGCAACCCAGCAGCGCGCCGTACCAACGCCGCGCCATCAGCAGGCGAAGATCAACGGCCTCCCATGGAGACCGCGGCCTGATGGCCACCTGTGCGTTAGCGAGATCCACGACGCCCCGCCAGCCCCAGATACGCGAATACTGCCAGCCAGCACAGAGCGCCAACCAGGTATTTGAACCAGAACGGTGGCCATTGTTTGGCCGACCAGAAAGCCTCGACAAAGGCCGCCAGCACCAGCATCAGAAATGCGCCCATGACAATGCCGATACTCTCCCTGCCAGCACGCTGCAGCGCCTGAACGCGAGGTAGACGCCCCGGTTGCAGCAAGGCATGGCCAAGCTGCAGACCCGCTGCGCCACACAGAACGATTGCTGTGAGTTCAAATGCGCCGTGGGCGATGACGAACGAGTAGAAAGTCTCGCCATAACCGATCTGAGTGAGGTGGGCAGTCACCGCGCCGAGATACAGTCCGTTGAAAATCAGATAAAACAGGCTGCCAATTCCGGCCAGCAAGCCCGTCGCGTACAGCTGAAAGCCAATCGAGATGTTGTTCCAGATGTAAAAGCCGAACATCTGAAAGTCACTTTCCGACCCCCGTTCTCTGGCGAAGTGCTCTGCGCCTGGGTTGTACATGGCCTCCATTTGTATCAACTGCTCGGGCCCTATCAGGCTGTACACCACCTCATCGTCCTGCAGCATCGCCATGACAAACAGCAGTGCCGGCAACAGGAATACCAGCGCGGCAATCACCACATACCGCCACTGCATCCTCACCAGCTCAGGAAAGCCCGACATCACGAATCCGAGCATCTGTCTGAGAAACCCGCTGGGCGGTTGGTAAATCAGATTGTGGCCACGCACCACCAGGTCATTCAACTCGGCAATGAGCGCCGGACTGTACGCCCGGCTTCTGGCGACGCTCAAATGACTGCACAGCATTCGGTAGCCCTGAACCAGCTGCTCAGCTTCACCGGGTGATCCGGCGCGCTTCCAGTTCGACTGGGCTTCAAAGTATCGCAACTGCGTTTCGAATGCCCGCCAGGACGCCTCATGCTGCACTTCAAAACTGTGTTGCCTCATCGGCTACTCCGAAGCCCGTTGGCTACCTGTAGCAGATGTTCCCGCGCCGCCTCATCCTGCCGGCCCAGCAGAGGCGTCAGGACATTGGCCAATTCCACTGCCCGACCCGGTGACAACTGCGACAGCCGCTCGGCATAAGCCAGCACTGCCTGCTGCTCATCGGCTGTCAGCACCACCGGCAAAGTCGCACGGCCGTCGACATCTGGCACAGCCGGACGAAACCCGCGCTGGCGATAGACTACCTGGGTGCCACTGACCGTATCGCCAAGGCGGCAGAATCGCCTTGTCAGCACCATCGACAGCATGCCTGCCACATAGAAGGCCGGCAGCATATCAACGACCAACAGCAGGTTTCGTATCAGCGAGGCAGGAAGGCGCACCGGCGTGCCATCGGCATGCACCACAGCCAGGCCCAGCATGCGTTTGCCCGGGGTCTGTCCGTGATTGAGGACTTCGAAGGCCACACCGTAAAACCAGGTTACAGCGAACAGGCAGAGCAGAAACAGTCCGAGCCCGAACTGCCCCAGCAGCCCGAACACCAATGACAGAAGCAGGATGATGCCCCACCGAATCAGCTCATCCACAAGCAGTGCTGCACCGCGGGCTGGTATGCCCGCCGGCTGCAGGACGATCTCCACGCCTTCCGGCGTCTCGATATGGCAGATGTTGTCGAGAATCAAGCGCTGTCAGTCCAATGCTGCATCCCGTATCCCAGCCAGGCTACGGTAGTACAAGCCATAAGCCACCGCCATGGCCGGCAGCGTCCAGATTAAAGGAATCAACAAAAATACGGCACTCGCCAGAAGTATCAATCCGACTAATAGGACGAAAGCCAGGCTGCGCCACCAACATTTGCTGACCAG